>NZ_JBFTLX010000024.1:0-46329 GCF_056396665.1 Cupriavidus sp. 05T313
CGCCTACAGCGACCTGACGCGAGAGCGAGCACTGCCGGTCGCGATTTAGTCAGATACGAACAATGTTGAAGTCGGAATCCCAACCGGGCCTTTCGCTGAGTGACAGTCGTCGCGCGAAAAGTGAGAGGGCGACGGGCGTTCGTGTATCCAACGAAGGCCTGGATGCAAAGCTGCCCCCGTATCTCGGGAGGAGTGCGGCGCTATAGCGAGGATAAACAACAGGAACGCGGCCGGGCGCAAGGCAGTACGCCATCACCAGTCGCGCGGATGCCAGTGGCGGAACAAAAAACCGTTCTCGCCTTGGAATGGATCACGGCAAACACGAATGCGCGCGCCAAGGCTTTCCGGGCCTATATCGACAGGCCCACCGTCCCTTCCGCCCGCTGGCACGGCAGAATGCACACTATCCTCGCAGGCACGCGCGAGCCGGCGTAACGCCTTATGAAGGCCTCGCGCAGTGGACACGGTATCCGGCCATGGGTCCGCGCAACCTGTTTGGCGGCGGCGTAGTCGTGAGCCGCATCAGCGATACTTGCTATCGCGTCTTGCGAACATATCTTCAGCAGACTTCCGGGTGCCACTCGATAAGGCCGCTGCGATCTCGGCGCGCGGCGCCCTGTCCGCCACARTTCGCCAGGCGTATCACCACCCCGGATCACCTCGCATTCAATCGCGCCACGACACGTTCAGCGGCGATGGGCACGGTGCGGTCAGGCATCCGGGCCAGCCCGAGGTAAAGATCCATGTGCCTCCAGACGGCTTCCCAGGAGGACTCGTTGATCCACGGCAGGTTGAGCGCTTCATAGATCGGCACCCAGGTCTCTTGCCCTTCATGCCGGCGCCGCACCGACAACGCCGGGCTGAACTGATACCAGCCTTGCTCGAAGCGCTTGAACAGCATGCGGTTATACGCATAGTCACGGTCCACTTCGTTTCTCGCCAGGACGCCGGACAGGTGCTGGCGCTTGTTGCGCTCCGGCCGCACCACATGCGCGGGCAAGTGCTGCCAGGCCTCCAGCAGCGCCTGCGTTTCAAATGCACCGTTAGGCTTACGGTGGATGTGTGTGAATCGCGACTTGAACAATGCCCACATCGTCTGAAACAGGAAATACTCGGACAAATGCCGGTCGATGCGCACCAGCCGCTCACCGTTATTCACATCGATGCTCGGCGGCGCCAGCAATTCGTAGAGCGCCGCGAAAGGGCCTGCGGCAAACTGAGGCGAGCGGAACGCTTCCAGCATGGCCCAGTGCAATGCGTTGCGGCCATAGTGGTCAACGTTCTCGCGATCCGCGCCGCGCTCCAGCAAAGCCTCGACCAACGCCACATTGCCGGCGGCAGCGGCGGCCATGAGCGGCGTCTGGTTCATCGGCAAGCGGTGCTCAATGCCGTGGCGTTCGCATTGCCGCAGGATCTCCTTGAAATTGCCAGCAAAATAAGACGCAAAGCTCTTGCGTGCCAGGCCGCTGCGTTGCCCCGCAAAATGCTGTGCGGCGGCAAAGCCGGCCTCCTGCACGAGCCATGCCGCGAGCACCGGCTCATCGTGGCTGGCCGCAATCTCAAAGAGCTGCTGCTTGGGCTTGGCGCCCGGCGCCTGCTCCCGAAACACCTTGATCAGCAGTTCCTCCACCTTGGCCTGGTCAAACACGGGCCATGGCGGCGGCACCTCCTTGAGGATGCCGCGGCGGATCGCGTCGGCTTGTTCCTGCTTGCCCTGCAGTTCGAGCTTTCTTGCCTCCTTCTGCCAGTCTTCGAGTGTGGCCTGCCGCGCCTCCACCTTGGCCTGGCCGCCCTGGGCCAGTTCGAGCAAGCCGAACAGCGGATGCGCGGTATCGGACTCGATCAGGTAGAGGTTCTTGATCGCACGGGTAAGCGCCACATAGAGCGCGTTGACGAAAAACTTGTAGACCTCCAGCGATTTGTCGCTCTTGTCCTTGGCGCGCCGGTAGGCCAGCGTGTCCGCGGCCAGGTCTTGCTTGTCGACGCCCTCGGCAATCTCGGCAAACTCGCCACGCTGGTCGGAGACAAAGCGATAGAGCACGATATTCTCGTATTCCAGCCCCTTTGCCTCATGGATGGAAAACAGCAGGGGCGTGGAAAAGTGCTTTCTCGCCTCGGCCTTGTCCTCGTCGCGCAACACCAGCACGGCGCATTGCGTGGACTGGCGGATGCTCTGGTCAAGCTCACGCTTGACGTTGTCCTTGTCCGGCAGCAGCACCACCTGGCCAGCGTCGCCGCCTACCGCGTCGACCAGGAAGTTGCTCTCCCGGTCAATGGAACCGAAGCGGCGATGCTTGACCTTGAGCAGCGTGTTGGCAACACGCGTTGCCTCGCTGCCGTTGCGGAAATTGGCGGCAAGCACGCGCAGCGCCTGCTGCTCGGCAAGCTGCGGGTCATGCCAGAACAAGCTCTTGACCTGGCTCCAGCTGAAGAAGTTCGGGTGCACGATCTGGTTGGAGTCGCCGCACAAGAGGAACTGGCCTGGCTTCCTGAGGGTCTTGAGCACCAGCGCCAGTTGCACCATGGTGAGATCCTGGACCTCATCGATCACGATGAAATCGTACCTGGCATCCGCCAGCGGCTGCCACTCCCGGGCCACCAGATTGAGGTCGTAGAGGCCGCTTTGGGCCAGCCATGCGCGATACCGCTCGAACAGGTCGTAGATGCGCCCTCGCGCGTCCTGCGCGAAAATCGACTGCCGCACGCCCAGCGCCAGGTAAGCATCGCGATCCAGCACACCGTGCGCCCCGGCGGTGATCACACCGCGGATCTCCTCGAAAGCCTGATGCCCGTCAATCTCGCGGAAATGCTGGCGCTGGCGCTCAAACCACGCCGCGAAGTCCCGCCAGCCCGCCTCGCGGCCAGCCGGCATGCGGATCGACTCGACGAACTCCCGGTACGAGAGGAACTCCGCCTCCTGGGCTGGATGCTCGAAGCCGTTGGCGTAGTAGAGATCGCGGGCATTGCGGGCCAGATAGGCAGAGTGCGTGACATACAGCGTCGAGCCCTCCGCATGCTTGAGCTTTTCCAGGGTCAGCGCGGTCTTGCCGCTGCCGGCGGAACCGACCAGGACGAGCGGCGCAGGCTGGCGGTAGACAGACTCCTGGGCATCATCRAAGGAAATCGGCTTGTCCAGCAAGTGGATGTCGGTACGCTCAGGATGCAGGTAGCGCACAGGCACGGCCTCGCGCGCCGCCTCGGCCGCGTCGATGTCGGGGATCTTGCTTTCGTCGATCTCCGCGCCACGCAGAAAGCGGCTGTTCCGGTAATCGTGGTTCTCGATCACCTCAAGCATCAACGCACAGGCCTGCCCGTCGTGGCGCACCAGCGAGAACAACAGGCGATTGGCATCGTCCAGCCGGGCGCGGTAGAACTTGCCATGCGTGGGGCCGGTTAGCTTCTTGACCTGCGCCGCGCGGAAATCATCGCGGCCAATGGCTTCCGTGACCTTGCGGTAGCTGCTCTTGACCCGGGAGACGTCGAGGCCGATGTATTCGAGGATCTTCATAACGGTGCTGATGCCAGGGGCGCGAGCCCATCGGTTTGCCAAGGTTGGTATTTTAGAAGGAAGCAGGATCTCGAAGGGACATACAGACCGCATAGTGCACTTTCAGTGCAATTGTCCTCAGGCTGATGGTGGCGAGCAGGGCTCCCAGTACTTCACGATAGACATGCTCACCGGTGTCGAGATTCGCTCAATGCTGAACATTGTTCGCTTCACCTTGAACTCCCGCGGGCACGGTGGTCCGTGCCGGGCCAAGTGGCGCGGTCGCACTTCGTGGCGACGGTATCCGTACCGCAGTGCAGCTTGCATTCGCCGCGCCGTTGCCCTAGAAATAATTAAATATTTCCAAAAATATCGGCGGTAGTCATAGCCGCGTGGCCCCACCGGGGCTGCGGCCGCAAGCATGCCCCCATGCCAACGACCACGGAGTGCCGGCGACCCGCGACGGGCATCGCGATCGCATTCCGCAGGAGGGGGTGATCATGTCCATCACGCGCAGAGAGTTCCTGAAGGCCACCGGCGGCGCGGCCGCCGGCATTGGTGTTTCGGGAAGCTTGCCCACCCCGGCGCAAGCCGCGCCACCCCCCGCCAATCCGGGCCGGACGACGCTGCCTTTCACCCCTAAGGTGGTTGCGCACGTCGGACAGCTGCAGGTCAATACGCCGGTCAGTTTCCTCTACCCGGACGCGTCGTCGCCGTGCGTCGCCATCAAGATGGGGATGCCGGTGCCAGGCGGGGTCGGCCCCGACCGCGACGTGGTGGCCTACAGCACGCTCTGCACGCACATGGGCTGCCCGGTCGCCTACGACGCAGGCGCGCGCACCTTCAAATGCCCCTGCCATTTCAGCATCTTCGACCCCGAGAAAAGCGGCCAGATGGTGTCGGGGCAGGCAACCGAAAACCTGCCCATGGTCCAGCTGCAGTACAACGCCAGCGATGGCACGGTGAAAGCCATCGGTGTCGAGGGGCTGATCTACGGGCGTCAAGCCAACCTGCTGTGAAGGGGGCGTACTGCCATGGCAACCAACAAGGACCGGATGGCCCTGCCACCCGTGAATGCGCAGCGGACCAACCTGACCTGCCATTTCTGCATCGTCGGGTGCGGCTATCACGTCTACAAATGGCCGGAGAACATGGAGGGAGGCCGAGCGCCCGGCCAGAACGCGCTGGGGCTGGATTTTCGCAAGCAGCTGCCTGCGCTGGCGGTGGTGATGACGCCGAACATGCAGAACACCGTCACCGACCGGGACGGCCAGCGCCACAACATCCTCATCGTGCCCGACAAGCAATGCAGCGTGAACCAGGGCCTGTCGTCAACGCGAGGCGGCCAGTTGGCCAAGATGATGTACAACCCGGACGGCGTGGCCAGGGCCCGCTTGCGCAGCCCGCGCGTCTATATGGCCGACCAATGGGTCGATACCAGCTGGGATGACGCGCTGGCCCTTTACGCCGGCGTGACCAAGCGGATCCTGGATCGCGACGGGCCAGCCGGGCTGGCGTTCGATTGCTTTGACCACGGTGGTGCGGGCGGCGGCTTCGAGAACACCTGGGGAACCGGCAAGCTGATGTTCACGGCGCTCAAGACGCCGCTGGTCCGGATCCACAATCGGCCAGCCTACAACTCCGAATGCCATGCCACCCGCGAGATGGGCATCGGCGAGCTCAACAACAGCTATGAGGATGCCGAACTCGCCGATGTGATCATGGCAATCGGCTGCAACTCCTACGAGACCCAGACCAATTACTTCCTGGCGCACTGGCTGCCGAATCTGCAGGGCCAGACCATGGACAAGCGCAAGACGCGCTTCCCCGGCGAGAGCATCGCCGCGGCCAAGGTGATCTTCGTGGACCCACGCCGCACCACCACGATCGCGGTGGCGGAGCAGGCGGCCGGCAAGGACAACGTGCTGCACCTCGATATCGAGCCGGGCACCGACATTGCCCTGTTCGATGGGTTGCTGACCCATGTGGTTGACCAGGGCTGGCACGACAAGGAATTTATCGCGGGCTATACCAAGGGGTTCGACGCGGCGCTGCGCGCGAACCGGTTGTCGCTGGAGGACACCAGTCGCATTACCGGCGTCCCGGTCGACAAGCTAAGGCTCGCGGCGGAGTGGGCCTACAAGCCAAAGGCGTCCGGCCACCGGCCGCATACGATGCATGCCTATGAAAAGGGCATCATCTGGGGCAACGACAACTACCTCATCCAGTCGGCGCTGGTGGACCTGGTCCTGGCCACGCACAACGTCGGCCGGCGCGGCACGGGCGTGGTGCGCATGGGCGGGCACCAGGAGGGTTATGCCAGGCCGCCCTATCCTGGCAGCACGAAGATTTACGTGGACCAGGAGATCATCCACGGCAAGGGGCTGATCTACACGGCGTGGGGCGCCAACCCATTCCAGACCACACTCAATGCGCAGGAGCACCGCGCCGTGATCCTGCGGCGCACCGCGGTTGTGCGAGAGGCGATGGCACGCCAGCGCGGGGCCACCGTGGCGCAGATGGCCGATGCGATCTACGACGCCGTGAAGAGCAAGGGCGGGCTGTTCCTGACCAATATCAACCTGTATCCCACCAGCCTGGCCGACGCCGCCCACCTGATGCTGCCGGCCGCGCATCCGGGCGAGATGCACCTGACCTCGATGAACGGCGAGCGCCGGATGCGCTTGTCGGACAAGTTCATGGATCCACCGGGCACCGCGCGCCCGGACTGCCTGATCGCCGCCGATATCGCCAATACGCTCAAGCGCTTGTACGAGGCCGAGGGCAAAGGCGAGATGGCCGCGCGCTTTGGCGGCTTCGACTGGCGGACCGAAGAGGACGCCTTCAATGACGGCTTCCGCCAGGCGGGCCAGCCCGGCGCCGTCCCGATCGACAGCCAGGGCGGCACAACCGGTAACCTGGTCACATACGAGCGCCTGCGTGCGATGGGCAACAATGGCGTGCAACTGCCCACAAAGGAATATCGCAACGGCCAGCTGGTCGGGACCGAAATGCTCTACATGGACAGCAAGTTCGACACGCCCGACGGCAAGGCCGAGTTCAAGCCGGCGACCTGGCCCGGGCTGCCGAAGCCGGTCGCCGAGCAGAAGGCCAAGTATCACTTCTGGATCAACAACGGCCGGGTCAACGAGGTGTGGCAGACGATGTACCACGACCAGTTCAACGAGTTCGTGCGTGCGCGGGTGCCCATGGCCTATCTCGAGATCCATCCAGCGGACGCGCAAGCGCTGGGCGTGGCCTCCGGAGACGTGGTCGAAGTCTATAACGACTACGGCTCCACCTATGCCCTTGCCTACCTGGAACCAGACATCAAACGCAACCAGACGTTCATGCAGTTTGGCCATTTCAACGGGGTCATGGGGAACGTGACCACGCCGTGGACCGATCGCAATGTGGTGCCGTACTACAAGGGCACCTGGGCGGACCTGCGCCGCGTTGGCAGCATGCAGGACTTCAAGGACACCGTCAGCTTCAAGCGGCGACGGTTCGACCGCGCCTAGCGCAAACCCGGTTGGCGGCGCGCATGTTAAAGGGCGACGCTCAGCAGCCACCCGGCCGCTCCGCTGCAAATGACAACCAGCCACGGCGGAAGCTTCCAGAACATGAGCGCCACAAACGCGATCACCGCGAGCCCGAAGTCGGCGGGCCCGTGCACGGCGCTGGTCCACACGGGATGATAGAGCGCGGCCAGCAACAACCCGACCACACCCGCGTTTACGCCGGCAAGCGCCGCCTGCGTGCGCACGTTGCGGCGCAGCTGCTCCCAGAACGGCAACGTGCCGGCCACCAATAGAAACGACGGGACAAAAATAGCCACCAGGCACACCAGCGCACCGACCCACCCACTCGGCGCAACCGTCATGGACGCGCCGAGAAACGCCGCAAACGTGAAGAGCGGCCCCGGCACCGCCTGCGCTGCGCCGTAGCCCGCCAGGAAGGTGTCATTCGTCACCCAGCCGCTGGGCACAACCGCGGCTTGCAAGAGCGGCAGCACCACGTGCCCCCCGCCAAAGACCAGCGATCCCGCACGATAGAATGCGCCCGCTACCGCCAGCGTCTGATTGGGCCACGCTTGCACAGCGAGAGGCAGGCCCGCCAGCAGGATGAAGAAAACGCCCAGCAGCAAGCCCCCGACACGCCGGCTGATCGAGATCGGCAGCGGGTCGTGGGTTACATCGCGGGCTGGCTTGAACATCGCCAGGCCCACCACGGCGGACGCAGCGATCACGCCGACCTGTCCCCACGCATTCGGCCAAAGCAGGGCGACGCAGGCGGAGAACGCCGCAATGGTGATGCGGGTAGTGTCCGTGCACAGACTGCGGGCCATGCCCCAGACGGCCTGCGCGACCACGGCCACGGCCACCACCTTCAGGCCGTGCAACGCGCCCGCCGGTATCACATCGCCCCACGTGGAAATGCTGAGCGCGAACAGCACCAGGGCCACTGCGGACGGCAACGTGAACCCTACCCACGCCGCCACCGCGCCCATGAAGCCGGCGCGCGACAGGCCTATCGCCATGCCAACCTGGCTGCTGGCGGGACCGGGCAAAAACTGGCAGAGGGCAACCAGATCCGCGTAGCTGCGCTCGCTCAGCCAGCGCCGACGCGTGACGAACTCCGCCCGGAAGTAGCCCAGGTGGGCAATCGGCCCTCCAAAGGAAGTCAGGCCCAGCCGGAGGAAAGCGAGAAACACCGCCCAGGCATTGCCAATGGCATCCCCGTCCCTCTTGACCTCATTCTCGGTGGCTAGCATCCATTCAACTCCGCTTCGGTTGGCAAACAATCGATTTTCGCGATCGAAGATCGATCACCTTCCCATGCTAGCGACCCTGGATGACAAGCGTCAAACCACCGCGCCGGCGGGCACAGCCCACCGTCCAGCCGGCGTCGCCTATCGTCGACTTGGCGCCCACCTCGCCCACCTAGCCCGCATTCGTCGCCCTTGTTTTTGGCCAACACTTCCAATATTATGGAAATATGGAAGAAAACGATGCTATCCGCTCTCTCGCCGCCCTGGCCCATGGCCTGCGGCTACAGGTGTTCCGCTTGCTGGTGGTGGCCGGGCCATCCGGGTTGACGCCCGGCGCGATGACCGAACAGATTGGGGTGCCCGGCGCGACGTTGTCCTTCCACCTGAAGGAATTGATGCATGCCCGCCTGATCACGCAAGAGCGTGAAGGCAGGCACCTGATCTATCGCGCCGCGTTTGCGCACATGAATGACCTGCTTGGCTTCCTGACATCCAACTGCTGCCAAGGGGAGGCCTGTCTCGACAATGCCGCCACTACCGTTTGTGCCTGTTAAAGGGGAACTCCAATGAAGCGCTTTCATGTCCACCTCAACGTCCAGGACCTCGGCAAGAGCATTGCCTTCTACTCGAAGCTGTTCGCGGCCGAGCCCACGCGGGTCGAGAGCGACTACGCAAAGTGGATGCTGGAAGACCCACGCGTGAACTTCGCCATCTCCACCCGTGGCGGTGAGCCCGGCGTGGATCACCTGGGGTTCCAGACCGACGACGCGCAAGAGCTGGCGGCGCTGAAAGACCGCGCGGAGGCTGCCGATATGGCGCTGCTAGATGAAGGGCAGACAACGTGCTGCTACGCACGCAGCGAGAAGCACTGGGTCACGGATCCCCAAGGCATCGCCTGGGAGCATTTCCATACGCTCGGGAACGTACCGGTGTTCAGTGAAAGCCGGCCTGCGGAATCCGCCAACGCCGACTCGGCATGTTGCGCGCCGCGCGCCCCGCAGGGCAAGCCGATCGGCATCGCCGTGACATCCAGCAAGTCGTGYTGCTGAAGGCCATCATGGGCGAAAAGGTTCATCAGCCCTTCGGAGAGAATCGACCTCGCCGAATTCCCGGTGCAGATAGACAGCACGTTATGGGTCTACGACGCATCGAACTGTTCCTGTCCCTACCTATCCATAAACTCGATGCCGTTGCCCTTCAGAAGGCAGTGCGCTACATCGGGAAAAGCTGACCATCACTGGGCGGTTCCCATGACGACCAACGTTCTGATCCTTTGTACCCACAATTCGGCCCGCAGCGTGTTGAGCGAGGGCATGCTCAACCATCTGGCAAAGCAGCTTGACAAGGATGTCCGGGCCTACAGCGCCGGCAGCGCGCCGAGCGGCCGCATCAACCCGTTTGCGCTCGAAGCGCTGAGTCAGGCCGGCGTCGATGTGGACGGCTATCGTAGCAAGAGCTGGGACGAGTTCGTCGGCGATGATGCGCCCAAGATGGACATCGTGATCACCGTCTGCGATAGCGCCGCGGCCGAGGCGTGCCCATACTGGCCGGGCAGCCCGGTCAAGATGCACTGGGGGTACGCCGATCCCTCGCACGCGCAGGGCGGCGACGACGCAAAGCGCCTTGCGTTCGAGCTGACGCGACAAGCMATCGGCTACCGCATGCTGCAGCTGCTCATGCTGCCGCTTAAGACAATGGGTCATGCGCAACTGCAGGAAGCCTTGACCAAGATTGCGCGGAGCTAACTGCCATGATTGGTCTGCCACGCCAAATTGCAGGGGAAGTGATCGGTACCGCGTTGCTGCTTGCCGTGGTGATCGGCTCGGGCATCATGGCCGAGCGCCTGGCCGGCGGCAATATTGCCGTTGCCCTGCTGGCCAACACGCTAGCTACGGTAGGCGGCCTGTACGTGCTCATCGAGGTCTTCGGCCCGATCAGCGGCGCGCATTTCAATCCGGCCGTGAGCCTGGTGATGGCCGTGAAGGGCGAGCTGCCCCGGTCCGCCCTGGTCCCTTACATCGTCGCCCAGCTGGCCGGTGCGGTGCTAGGCGCCTGGCTGGCGCACGCCATGTTCGATATGAGCCTCCTGCAGTTCTCGGCCAAGATCCGCAGCGGGCCAGGCCAATGGATCGCGGAGACCGTGGCAACAGCCGGCCTGATCCTGGTCATCCTCCGCGCCCCCAACGGGCGCGCCCCGGCCATGGTGGCAAGCTACATCGGCGCGGCCTACTGGTTCACCGCCTCCACCTCCTTCGCCAACCCCGCTGCCGCCTTCGGACGGATGTTCAGCAATAGCTTCGCCGGCATTGCGCCCGCGAGCGTGCCAGGCTTCATGCTCGCCGAACTGCTCGGCGCCTGCATCGGGCTGCTGCTGCATACCGCATTGCTGCCGCGCGTGCAGGAACAGGGCCACCCAAACGTGATCGAGGCCTCAGGCCAACAGGAAGACGCGCGCGGAACGGGTGAGCCCATCTGAGGACAGGCGTCGATACGTGACGCCTGCCCGGCCAGATCCATCGTGGCAGGCTCGACAGCCTGCGCGATCCGCCGCGCAACTCACTCCGACCCAGCCGGGGCCTTTGTCCGCGCCGCACGCTTGGGCTTGCACGCAAAGGAAGGGACATCGCAGCCCTTCGGATCCCCTTCACAGCAGTGCGCCATCAGGAATCCAAGCAGCTCGTTCATCCGCTCGTAGCGCGCCTGGTAGATGACGTTCCGGCCCTCCTGCCGGCTCGCGACCAGCCCGGCATTGGCCAGCTCCTTCAGATGAAAAGACAAGGTTGCCGGCGGCAGGCCCAACGCCTCGCCAATCCGCCCGGCATGCATGCCGGCCGGGCCGGCCTGGACCAGCAGGCGGAAGATCGCCAGGCGAGATTGCTGCGCCAGCGCGGCCAGGGCTTTTACGGCGGTTTCGCTGTCCATCAGAAAGCTCGCGGTAGTGGTGCTACCGCGTATTCTCCGCCAGAACGAAGGCCAGCGGGCCGCATTCGGGAAGCCCATTCCTGCGCGGGACTTGCGCGTGGAAAGCTGCGCCGAAGGTTCGGTGCCACACAGATCACCTCCCGCACAAGAGAATAATCTTCACAAGCGCGGAGCCAGCGTGGCAGGACCCGACCACCTCACCAGAAGAGGGGGCAAAACAATATGCATCACCAAGCTGTGCGAGCCGCAAGGATTGCGGCCGTTGCCCTGTTTGCCGCTGCCGCAGCCTATGCGCAAACGCCTGCGAGCCAAGGCAACGTCAGCAAGGCGCAAAGGATGTCGGTCTGCCAGTGCGTAGCCGACCTCCTATTCATGGCCGCGCAACAGCGCGATACAGGGGTGCCCAGGCAAGATGTACTCACAAAGCTGAGTCGGGTTGGCGGGGACGACCCGATCTTTCTCTCCACCGCCACCGAGGCGACCAACATTGCGTACGACATGCCGCAGATATCGCCGGCGAAACTGAGAAAAATTCACATCGACAGGTGCAGGAAGGGGGGCGGATGAGGATCATGGACGCCAGATCTTGCCCGGTGAGCGGCGTGATCGTGTGCCGCGTCAGCGGTGCTTGGTCTTGTCCGCAGCGCGGTACTTGCTCTCCAGGCTCGCAAGCACAGCTTCAGCAAGCTTAGGGGTGCCACTTGCCATGCCCGCCGCAATTGCGGCGCGCAGCGCCTCCAGTTCGATGCCGTTTGACAAAGAGGCTACCGGGCGGGGAGAAGTCATCCAGCGCACGCCTAGCGAATCTGCGAGGTCGGTTCCGGACCTGGGCAGCAAGGGTGCGGACACCCCGGCATGAAATCGATATTTGCAAAGTTCGGCGCCAGCGATTTGCCTGGGTTGTGGCGGGCGATTTCCATGGAGATCATGCTCGCCGGCACACCAAATGTCGTCAGCAACTGCGTCAAGTGCGCTGTGCGCTTACGCGCGAGAACATGACTGACACCAAACGCGGGTGCCTCATACAGGGCGATGTGAAACTCCTCCTTGTTCTCATATTTCCCGGGAGAGTCGATCATCCATTCCGCCATTCTGCGAACTTCCGAAGCGGGCAGGCGATCCGCACCGGGCTCGAAATGGCTGTTGAAGGAAATATTGAAGCTGCAAGCCAGGACGGGCTGCGCCAAGATCGCTGCTGCTGCAGCAACCGTGTGGAAGTACTTGGACAATGACATAGGCGGCCACGTTGTCGGCATTCTCAATGCACTGCGGGTTCTTTGCCGCAGCCTGCCGTTTGACAACAGGCTGCCGGGCAGGGAGGCGTCATCTAGCGCATGCCTAGCGAATCTGCGAGGTCGGTTCCGGACCCGGGCAGCAAGGGTGCGGGCACCCCGGCATGAAATTGATATGCGCAAAATTCGGCGGCKCCGCCGACTTGCCAGGTTTGTAGCGGGGGATTTCCATGGAAATCATGCTCGCCGGCACGCCAAAGGTCGTCAGCCAATGCTCCAGGTGAGATACGCGCTTGCGCGCGAGCGCATTGCTGACACCAGCGGTGGGGGCCTCGTAGACAAGAATGTGAAACTCCTTCTTGTTCTCAAAGGCTGCCGGATCGTCGATCATCCACTCCGCCAATCTGCGAACTTCCGAAGCCGGCAAGCGATCCGAGCCGGGCTCGAAATTGCTGTTGAAGGAAATGTCGAAGCTGCAAGCGAGGGCGGGCTGCGCCAAGATCGCTGCTGCTGCAGCAACCGCGCGGAAGTACTTAGACAATGACATAGGCGGCCACGTTGTCAGCATTCTCAATGCACTGCGGGTTCTTTGCCGCAGCCTCCTGTTGGACGGTATATAGCTGATAGAAGAGATCCTTTGCCGCCATTGCATCATCGAAGTGTGCAACTTCATGCACCAGTGTTAACAGCTGCGAGTCGACACGGTCAGAGTAGGGCGATAAGTCGCAGAATTTCCGTGCAATGGCGATGGTGTGGGTCTTCGTATCCGGAGCACAGACTGCAGCCGCGATTCGCGGATTGTTGCGTGTTTTAGGCGTACAACCAATGTATTCCATCGCCTCGTCGGAGTATCGAACAAAGTTGTCGGCAGTCAGGCTCCTGAGGATCGCCTCAATACGGGGAATTCCCTCAAGCAGGCGTTGGCGGACCCTTTCATCGGATACGCCAAACCACGTCTCGACTCGCGCCCGATCCGCGTGGCCCCACCGTCGAAGCTCCACCAACCTCTTGCCGCAGCACAGAACCGCCGTGTCGCGAAGCCTGAGAACGAGGCTGCGAAACTCCGCATTGCTCATGTTCGCACAGATCCGCTCCGAATCGTCCACGAGGTGGCTTGGCCCGTCAGACAGCTTCTCGGCGGAGCTTGGTGCGTAAGTGCTTGGCGCAGCCGAAGGCTGGAGGCGGCCTCCCCGGTTCACCTGAATGATGAAATCCGCCTGTGACGGGATGACCAGTGGCTTGTCCGCGCATTGGCACATCACCCTGGCGCCCCGCACCAGAATCTGGCGCCCGTCCATGAGCGTGAAGTGCGGATAGGCGTCGTTCATCACCGGGCCACCCACCTTGCAAGCTGGACAGGTAGCGTGGTCGCCCTCCGCCGCGACGGCGACACCGTGATGCGCAAAATCAATCACCGTGGAAATCAGTACCCCGCCGGTGCCAGTCTTGTCGCCATGTTTCAGGGCCTCTCGCATATCGTCCATGCCATCCTCCGTTGTCAGGTCGCCGACACGCAACGTGGTCGGACACCTTGCCAATGTGCCCGCGGATCGCCTGATCGGCTTTGGGAAATTTCTGCAAGAACGCGAAGAACATTCCCTGAGTGAGCAGGAATGCGACATGAAGCTGGGAGGCGGGTTCTCATCCGGACGCCGCGCAGGGCGATGGCAGTGTTGGCTCAGCTTGCCGACTGCCCGATCCTCCCCGCCCGCCTTTTCCGTTTTCTAGTGCGCAAGCACTGCGCTGAGATTGAGTTCATCGGCAACTTTCTTCAATCGCTTGTCGCGCGTCCAGATGGTGACACCGGGTTGTAGGCGTGCAGACGCCAACAGCGACGTGTCTACAAATCCGATTCCACGATTGAACAATCCTTCGCGCTCGATCAGATAAAACGTCTCCTCCGGTGTGGCTACTGGCGCGCGCGGCAGATCGAGCAACGCGCCGAGCACGACGTCGCGGTCACGCAAACTACCGAGTGAGATCTCGCCTATCACATAGGGATGAGCCAGCACACGCCCCTCGGCAAGCAGGCTAATCAGCATCGGATCAGAAGCGTTGATATGGTCAATCCAGACCGACGTGTCGACAAGGATCATTCGACGTCCAACCGACGACGCGGCGCCCCCTTGATGCCCGGTTGGCTACCGCCAAGATTCGCGAGTCGTTTCGCGGCTTCACGCTGGATCAAGGCCTTTAACGCTTCGCGCACGAGTGCCGTTTTTTCTTCCACACCCGTATAAGCCTGAGCTTTGGCGATCAAGTCGTCATCAAGCGAAATCGTCGTACGCATGGGAGTCTCCTTAAGTGTGAGCACTCAATATAGCATCGTTTGATGCTTATAGCGGTGCGTTTCGTGGTCTCGTGGTGAGCGCATCTGCCGCGACATTGCGCCGAGTCTTGAAAGGAGTAAACGGCGCAGGCAAACGGATCGAGCGCATCGTGCATGCCTTCCTCCGCTTGTCAGGTCGCCGACACCCGGCGTGCTCGAACGCCTTGCCAATGTGCCTGCGGATCGCCTGATCGGCGTTGGGAAAGGTCCGTAGTGACGTGAAGAAATGTCACTTAGCACGGGAGCGAGTCGAGAATTTGAGAGGCGGGTTCTCATCTGGACGCTGCGCAAAGCGACGGCAGTGTTAGCTCGGCTTCCCGACTACGCCGCCATGCAACCTGCGCAACGTTGACGGCTGAGCGGATGCCGCCCAGCCATCGGCTCTCAGAACAACTCGTCGATACGATTCACGCTGGCGTCAAGCTGCTGCCGCAACGGCGCCAGCAGGCTATGCAGGCCAATGCAATCGATTGCCGCGTCGGCTTGCAGATCGAGCAGCGTCAGGATGGCGCCCAGGCCCGCGCTAACGCGCAGGAGTTCGTCGAAGCTCTGCATGATGGCTTCGCGCTTGGGGTCATCCGGCGGGGGTGTCGTTTCCTCCGGCAAGAGCGCTTGGGCAATCATGCTGATTGCGGATGCATCGGCGGTGGGAGCGAGTGTTTTCATGCGTGCGGCCATGGGATCACCTCTTTGGCGAATGACAGGGTGTGTTGATTGGTCGTCGCGCCCGTGCCGGCTTGCTGGGTTAGGCCGACCGGGCGAGGGGGCCGCGATTGCCTCGCGCCCCAGATGCTCAACAACCCAGTTCCCCGCCAAGGTACTGGCGAGGGCTGGGTACTGCGGTTACCCCGGTCATGTCCTGCAGGTCCCCTCTTGTGAGGGACTGCTGCAGGGATCCCGTTCTCGATTCAGTGGTAGCGATGTTGGCCAAGTGGGCCAACGGCATGATTTACGTGGCTACGCCGTGTGGCCGAAGACCCTGCCTACGTCGGGGCAGAAGCGGGCCGCGACGCAGGCGCGGATCGCGAGCGAACCCCGCAGGCCCGGGTACAGCGCCGGCACCGGTTCAATGCCTGGTCCAGCTGCTGCTTTAGCGGCATCAGCAAGGCACGCAGGCGGCTATCGCCCGCGTGCAGGTTCAGCAGCGTGATGACGGATTCCAGATGCGCGCTGATGCGCAGCAGTTCGTGGCAGCCTTGGTGGGTAGCCTCGTGGCTCGGATCCGCTTCGTTGTCCGGCGGCAAGGGCTCGGCGATCAGCCTGGCTTCCACGGCGGCTTCCCGCGCTGCGGCAGCGGTGCGCGGGCGACGTTGGCGGGCGGTCATGGGTACCTCCTGTTTTGTGATCGGGGTGCGGTCGGGGTGCAATCGCGGACATCGGTATGGCGATGGGCGGCGTTGGCGACCTTCGTCCCGGCACGCGGGGGCGGCGGGTGCTTGCCGCGATAGGCGTGTGACTCCCCGCCGCGTGCGGCCTTGCGGGCCGCGGTGCAGATGTGGGGAACGGGTGTGGCTCAGTACAGCGCTTGCACGCGGTTCACTGCCTGGTCCAGCTGCTGCTTCAGCGGCGCCAGCAGGGCATGCAGGCCGTTGTTGGCGGCTTGCTCGTCGGCCTGTAGCTCCAGCAGGAGCAGGAGGGATTCCAGGCCTGCGCTGACGCGCAGGAGGTCGTGGCAGGATTGGTGGATGGTTTCGTGGGGTGGGGCGGCTTCGCCTGCTCGGGCGAGGGGTTCGGCGATCAGCTTGGCTTCCGTGGCTGCCACTCTTGCTTCGGCGGCGGTGCGGGGGTGGCGTTGGCGGGCGGTCAAAGGCTTCTCCTGTTCCATAGGGGTAGTCGAGTAGTCCGGAAATGCAGTGCGTCTTCTGTTGCCGACGAGCGTGCGCCAAGCGGATAGGATCGCCGCATGGGCGATAATGCGACTGGCTATGCCTCTGACACCCGCCCGCGCACGCTCGCGCCGGTGGGCTTGATTGCTTTTTGAGAGCGCAAAAGCCCCTCACCTCGACAAGCTGTTGTCGAGTTTTCCGTTTTGCTACGCAAGTTCTGCTCGCCGTAGCTAGGTATTTGAGAAACAAGCGGCCTCGCCAACTGCTTTTGCTGCTGTGGGCTTATGCGGTTGAGCTCAAGTTCGGTGCAGCCTTAGCGGCACGGCCCAAGACCAAGGGCTGGCGTTAATTTAACCCGATGGCTTATTTTTAACCAATAGATATGCAGCATCGAGTCGCCGAACTGATAGATTTTGTGGCGGACAGCCATCGTCGGTTCAAGCACATGGAAGACCTGACCGGCGTCAAGGCGGCCAACTGGAAGAACACCTGCAGCACCCGGCAGCGCGTGACTCAAGAAATGGTTGAAGCCATTGGGCGGGTATGGCCTCAGTACGCGTATTGGCTCGTCACTGGGAAGACCGATGAGGAGCATGGGCATACTTCGCCGATCCGGGATCGGATTGTGCGGGATTTGGAGAAGGTTAGATCGGAGGAGGGATAGGGGTCCGCTAGGGACCTTCGTCGGGCTTCGATCTCCGTTTTCCGGTGAAGGCTGCACGGATCTTCAGGAAGAAGTAAGGGCGACCCCGATACCCCATAAGCCCTGGATCATGGTTGGCGCCCAGAGGCCATTGGCTGCGGACCAGAAACCAGGCAGGTAGGGTAGTCGCGGTCAAGGCCAGATGGCTCTGATCGACMGGTTGAATCCACAACCGGTTACGGCCGATCGCCCGTTGCATCACCGAGCGACCGAGTTGCCCGATACTCGGACGGCGGCAGCTAAGCGATCGGTCGTCAGCCTCTACCATTTTGTGTCGCCCTGCAGTACGCTAAAGAATCGGCTTAGAACACCAGTACGTCCACGGGGACGCCGCAGTTGTGTTCTGGAAAGCCCCAGAAAAGTAATGCTGGAGAGCGAGAATTCAGACCAATGCTTCAGCCCCAAAACGACCAACAAATCGCAGGATAAAATCAGTTTCCCTACAGAGCGTGAACTGAAGCCGCTCCGTTTCACGTTCATCCACGAGACGCAAAACTACGTGTCAGCGATCCAGCTCGTCCAGCAAGACCTCTTCAGAGTACACTAAGCTTTCCCGCATACCTCTGACTTCGTATGGATCAGTCGATGAAGCCAAGCACAGTAGACGATCTGCTTGATCGCTGTATTTCCGAAATCACGACGAAGGAACGACTCCTTCCATGGCTTCTGCGTAAGGCAGCGCACCGAAAGAACCTGAATATCGCGGATTTCGAGATTCAGCTGCTCGCCGACGCAATCCTCTGCGCGAACGGAAACAGTATCCAGATAGACATAGATCCTCCTTGCTCACTCGGGCAAACGGAGAAAGAAGTAGAGGAGTCCGTTCGGTCGCTCCTTGATGAGCTGAGAGATCGTGCGGAAAAGGATATAGCTACCATAACTACGGCCGTCACTGAAGCGATTCCGCAAGCTTTGGCAGCAACAGCTGGTGTAATTGGCGAGCGCCTTACGGAGCAATCCCTGGAACACGCCACAGAGTTGCAGAAGATCCGTTACGACCGCGCCAAAACTGTAGATAGACTTTGGGGTAAGACGCTCGACCACTTGGATTTTCTTAGACAGCTAGTGGTTGAATGGGCTTTTTCCGCCGAGCAGAATCAAAAGGGATCCTATTCGAAGCCACATACCGCTATTGCGCTCCATAAGCTAATAGAACGCGCCTTCGATGTGGTAGGCGAAGTTATCGTTCTCGCGCGCGCGGGCTATGCTGACGGTGCCCTCGCTCGATGGCGAACGCTACATGAGATTTGCGTGATTTCGGTGTTCCTATCAAGGCAATCCGACCAATGTGCTGAGATGTACCTCGCTCACCATGTTGTGGAAAAGCTAAAGCTGGTCGCAGATGAAAAGGCAGTTGCCACTGCGCTTACCATGGATCACCATCAGGATCGCTACGTTAGAGACCTTCGGACCATGGTATCCACATTGACGAATCGATTCGGAGTGGCATTCGCAGGTGACTATGGTTGGGCCTCAGTCGCTCTAGGAGCCAAGAAGACAACCTTCAAAGTTTTGGAGCAGCACGTAGGCCTTGATATCCTCAGGAAGGCATATAAGAAGGCAAACAGCACCGTGCATGGAGGGGCTCTCGCCTCCTTGACACGCATCAGTCTAGATCTCGCCGTTATTGAGAATACTGATATCCCTTTGGAGCATGGCTGCGAAATTGCGGCCAACTATGCGGCAGCATCCTTATCGATGCTTGTCGCTGAGCTTTGCTTGGACACTGAGAGCGCAGATCTACTTACCAAGAACATGGTGATCCAGAACTTCGCATCACATCTTCGGGAAGAAATCGAGAAGACCTGGCAGCGTCTATCCAACAGAACTCCGCGCGCTCGTATTCTCGAACGTAAGGCAGCGACTCGCAATGCGAGAACTAAGCGAAAGGTGGCAATTCATCGTTAGGGGCTGCGCGACATCTACTTGGTGGGGAACCATAGCGGCCTTCAGATGGGCATTTTTTTGGGCTAATTCTGGCGTTCGGTATGAAGGTGTCATGCGTCCGAGTAGGGGTGAAAGTGGTTGCCGGCGTGATTCGCGTCGTCGGCCCTTTTCGGCTAGTATCGTTCCTTGGCGCACGTCTGCGCGAACGTCCGGTGTTCGGTGAACGGTCATCCGTGGGATCGAAATCAAACGGCGAGACTGGTATATGGCTCCGATAGGAGTCTTTAGTTGCCAATTTCGGACCTGAGCCCATGAGTGCATCAATGCACTGATCGTCATTGGCTGCCATCGCACGAAGATCGCGAGCACGAACCGGAGCTGTTGGTCGGCCGCTAGCTTCGACTCCAGAAAAGGTGCCGCCGAAGTTCGCCATCCTAGATGACGCGAATTACAGCTCGGGTGGTTGACTCGATGTTACTAAGAATCCCCTCCCTCTGTTCCAACGATTCCGCCTTCTTCTGCATCTCCGGCGTCCAGACGTTTCTCGCCGCCATGCGAAACGCCCTTGAGGTCCGAGCGCTTTGCGCGTTTGGAATAGCGGCCGCGAACACCGTGTACGACTCAGGGAACTTGCCCATGGCGACAAGGATGTACTTCTCCAGTTCGTACCCGACAGTGGCCTCCAGCTCTTCATCGGAGACCTCACCTTCCACCTCAGGATAGATCAACCACAGATAGAGCACGCCAGGTTGATCTGCCGATTCCACCAATGTGCTCCAGAACGTTGATGGATGTTCCTGCAGCACGTCAGCGACAGCCAAACCGATCAGCATCCGCGCCATTCTTGGCTCCGCTGCCAAGACCTGAAACGCTGCAGCGTGATAAGCCAGCGCTTCATCCTGTCCTGCGAGCACTCTTCCAGCAAAATACTCGGACGCCAACTGCTCAATGACCTCATCAATCAAGTATGAAGGAGCAAGCAACTCCTTGCGCCGCAGAAAATTCTGGTCGGCGCGCAGCGAGGACCACACGCCGGTCGGGACGCTGCGCACACCGTCTTCCGAAACGTCGCACAACGCACCGAGCGGTGTGGCTCCGTCAGGACGTCGCTTGCGCATATACGCGCCGATCAAATCCTCTTCACCCTTAAGCCGTACATGCCCCCGAGCGAACAGGGTCTCCTTCGCGGTCAGATACTTGACCAAGTCTGCCGTGGTGTCAAAACACTCGAACAGCGCGTCAAGAGTAGTTCGATTGATCACATGCACGAACTCAGGGAAATGCACGCCGACTGTGAGCAGCACCCCACTGTCCGTCAGACGTGAATCCACGCCGAGACTGGGAACTCCGAACTGCCGGACGCACTCCCGTTCACTTCCATGGGCGACCGCTATTAGGTGGTAACGAGCGCGGCCCGCGTCGGGAAACTTCAGAGGAAAGGGCGACGAGATACGTGCATCCAAATGAATCGTCTCGGGCGACTTCTTGATCGTTTTCAAGGCACCCCGAAGTTGTGCCACGCTGGCTAACACTGCTTTCCGGTACCAGCGATTCCACGCTGTTCTTGCGTCTTTTTCTTCACTATAACTGATCACCTTGTCCGACATGATGATCACGTCATCGCCAAAGACGACGAGCACATCACACAGCTCCTTGCCTTCGTCGTAGAACGGGTTCTGATAAGCCCACATTGACAGGAACGCCTGTCGTGACAACTTCGCAAGTCGTGCCTCGGAATCATTTACGCTCATCTGTGAGCTCCCTTCATTTTGTGCTCGTTGTCGTTCAGGCCGATGTTGTTGGCGGTACTTGCACAATTGAGAGGAGAACAGATTGTGCTGAACCGCTACGGCGAATCACTATCTGCTTGCGTCGGGAAAAGCTGGTTGATCAATTCACATATAATCTCGAACGTGTGCAGTACGGTCGGATGAAGCATTTTTGAGCCATGTGCATACTCGTTGCGGACAGCCGGTAAGCCGTCAATGAAAACACTGAGCCAGTCGACTTGTAGATCCTCCTCTGTCGGCCGCACTCCAGAGTTGTCCACCTGCATCATCGTAAGACCAAGCCGATTCATCTCCTCGATCTGCTCAAGCTCAGTTCGGCTCCGCGCTCGAGCATGCGCCCATCGCGTGCGGAGCTGCAGCTTACTGCTCTCAAGCAGTCCGAGTTGCCTTGCCTCTCGCAATAGATTACTCAGTCCGCTCACTTTGAGCTTACCGGGGCTCATGGAGGCGTCAGCTTTTGCCTCTAATCGCGCACGCAGCGCGAACTCAAGTGTCCCCAAGGCATACTGCTCCGCGACCGCGTGAAAACGGTACACAAACCAGGCATAAACATAAAGATTCCTAGCTGTCTCAAAATTTACTCGTACTTCTTCCGGCACTGCGACTCCAAGAACAAACGGCAAAATCTCCGCCAAGTGATCTTCTGCCGTGCGTCGCCTGGATTGGCCGAGATCATTGACTTGAATGAAGCTAGAGCTTCTCGGATCTGCCTTCATCATGGCATCCAAATCACGAATCGAATCACAATGATTTATCGATGACAATTGGTTCTCCATAGTGAAATCACGAGCAGCGAAGGCTCATTAGCACCTTAACGCCTCTTTCTTGTCCATATAAGCAAGCCAGCCGACTCGCAACGCACGCGCATCGTAAAGCGCGGCGGCGGCGCTGTCCAGGTCCAGCTCGATGCCGTCGGCAATGGCGCGCAGGGCGTCGCTGTCCACGATGCGGGCCAGGCGGCCGATCACGGCTTCGGCCAGCTGGTACTGGCGGGCCAGCTCGGTCAGGGCGTCGCCGGCGACTTCGCTGCCGTCGGGGTTGACCAGGGCCGCCTTTTCCATGGCCAGGCGCAGCAGGTAGGCGTTGAGCTCGTTGTCGTCCTTGATATAGCGCTCTTCCTTGCCGTGCTTGATCTTGTACAGCGGCGGCTGGGCGATATACACGTGGCCGCGCTCGATGATGTCGGGCATCTGGCGGTAGAAGAACGTGAGCAGCAGCGTGCGGATGTGGGAGCCGTCCACGTCCGCGTCGGTCATGATGATGATGCGGTGGTAGCGCACCTTGTCGAGGTTGTAGTCGTCCTTGCCGATGCCGTGCCCAGCACGTCTCCCTAGAGATCCCGAAAGGGCAAGACAAAATCACGCTATCGCGGATGAGCGTTTTCATCACTCACCCAACACGGCAGGCTGACTCGATGACACCCCAGGACGTTCTAACAGGTGCCCCATACAACGGCCCTTGGCTCGTAGCGTATTGCTCGATTTTGGACGGAGAGAAGCCACGAAGCCACTGAAGTTGGTCTAGCCAGCGGAGTTGTACACACCAATACACTCCGCGCGGTTCCGGGTAGTCCATTGCAACCATGCCGGCCAAGGATATCTCTTCCGCATCAGACACGATCCGAGCGAGTGCAATCTGCTGCGTGGAGGGACAGTAGAGAAGAAGAAGTTGGCTGTGTAGTAGATCTGCACCAGCCTGGACTCCACCACTTCTGCCTTCCGCTCGAACATTGTAGGCCTTACGTTGCTCGATCCAGCGCCAATGCTCTCGGCTCTTCACGAACCCCAAAAGCACAGTGGTTTCGGGCGACGGCGTGGCGAGCAAGCGGGCAGATTGACCGGACAACGGTTCACCATACGCCTCCTCCAGCCAGTATCGCCCCCGCTCATGCCTGGTCAGGCGGGTTGCCACGTGATCAAGCACTTCACTGATAAACCGCTGCAATGCAGGTGCACCACTGGCGCTACCAATATCAGTTGGCCGAAGCGCAAAAGCACCGAGCCCTGGCAGTAGCTCATGGTATTCGAGATACTGATTGCTTCCTTCCTCGCCGTCGCCACCCGGATAGAGCACGTAGGCCCCTGCGGTCCGTCGGATGGCATCGCGGTAAGCATGCATCTTGAGGAGGTCTGCACGCAAAGCCCCCCCGCGTACCAGACTGACTGGCCCCTGTTGCAGGCCGGCATCCTCTTCCACGTCATCACCGGCGCCAAAGATTTCTTTGAGAAACTCGACCCGATACTTGGCGTCGAAATGAAGAGCGATCGGCTCAAAGGCGGCTGGCTCCCCTTCCGCCGGGCCAATCAGCAGAGAGTAATCTGGGCGCATTGGCCTTGTCCACGAAGCTACACCTCCCGAACCGGCGCGATAGGTCCGGTTAAAACAGAGCTCCACCACCATGCGCCGTCCAAAACGCTCTACCTCTCCCTTGAGAACAGTTTCAACGCCCGACTGAATCCCAACAGTAAGACCATCTTTACGCGACCGCACCAATGGCGTCATGTCAAATGTCTGTCCGACCAAATCGGCTACGACCTGCGCTAGCTGGATGAATGCCCAATATTCATAAAGTGTGGCGACATCCCTCAACCCCGCGCCATATTCCTCGGACGAATCATGCCRGGATAGGCGGGCTGCAAACTCAAGCTCAACATAGGCCTTAAAGATGTCCCTGTAACCCTCGCGCTTCTGCAGGACCTGATCATCAGCGGGAAATCGCACCATCTTACCCACCTCGGCAAACAGGTCGTGGTGCAGGATCTTCTCCAGCTGTGTCATAACAGCGGCGATTTCGCGGCGGCCCCGAGTAGTTGCCGGTGTCGGCTGCCCCATTGCAAGGCCTAGATCGATATCACCAAGAATCTGAGACCAATGTTCAAGGGCAAACTTCACGAAGCGATTGGGTGTTGTGTCATGCGTCGCCTCGGTTCGCCGGCGCTCAAGCCGTGAAGGCACGGAGGGAATGGTGCCGCCCGGCCATGCGGATCGTTGCCCGGCCTTGGCAAGCTGCCGTAGGACGTGAGAGTCCGCGCGCATTCCACTGCCAGGCCGAACAAATTCGCTGGCCACGTCCCACGCAGTGTGTGGCCGGCGAAGAACCTCTCGAATAGCCCCTTGAAAGCTCTCACTTTCTAACAAGGCTCGCAAGAACGTGAAGCGCTGATAGAGCGTCACCGCGTCTCGCGTATCATCCTGCTCAAATCGAGCGTCGCTGACCGCGAAGCGGTCCATCACAAGCTCCGTCATTCGCTCAGCGATATCGCGAAGCATCCAACGATACTCAGAGAGGTAAGTGAGCTTTCGGGAACGTACCTCGATCTCCTGCTGCCCCAGCACGACAGGACCCTCGCGGAGCACGACGCGAACGGTACCGGTCGATAGTCCGGGTCGGAGACGACCTGACAGCCCTTCGACAGTGTCGGGCTGAAAGATCTCCTCAGGGTCTGCGGTGATACTACATATACCCGGTGCAAGGTTCTTCCATGTGTATCGGTACTCCATTCCCTCCAGCAACTCCATGGCGCAGACAGTCTCATCGCCATACTGGAGCCCGGCTGAAGCCCAGAGCGTCGCGGGCGATGCGCTACCTCTCCGAGGCAACACCGCTACATTCAGTACGGCGACGGTCGCGCCAGACGGCGAAAGCAATGGAGTCGATGCTTCGGAAACGGTACGCACGACTTACTCTGTGAAGCTAGCGAATTGGTTTGCACGTAGGCTGCGGAGCATGCGAAGAATCTTCGCGTACGAAGTTGGTAGCTCAGCGCCTTGCGCCGGTATCTCTTCAACACCTGCGGTTTGCAGCTTGTCGTCACTCGTGATTGACGCGGGCAGATCACGACAGAACTGGGCGAGAGCCAGTAGTGGGAGTTCGAGGCGTCGCCGTGATCCGTGTAATCTAGGCAAAACCTTCTGCATAACGATCCGATCCAGGACTGCGTTCAGACCACTGATACCAGCTTCTTCTGCCAGCGATGCAAACCGAATCGCCTCATAGAACACTCGATGACCGAACTCAAGGTTATAGCGACTTAGCAGTTCGTGAAGGTGCTTCAGGCGCGGAGTAAGCTCATCAATTGAACCGCTTTGGTGAGTCAAATGCCAATCATCGTCTCGCGCGATGGTCAGCAAGCCTCTCACCAGCTCGGCATCGCCCGGAGCGCACGGCGTAGGCTTCCGCGCCTCAATCGATAGGTCGCTCGACTGCACGCGAAACTCAAAGGTGTTGGCACGATCCAGTACCTTTGGCGAGAACATATAGGTAGTTTCGTCAACGTTGACCGTGCCAACTATCCACAGATTGCGTGGGATTGGTACTCTTGCGTCCTCGCCGGCACGCACACGCCAACATCCATCCGTACCTCGTTGAAGATTTGGTAGGCAAGGTTTGTCAGACTCCATACCAGACAGCACGTCTGCGAAGTAGCGCTCTACGTGCGCAAGATTCATTTCGTCTAGCAGCAAGACGTATGGATGCTGCGGGTCTGCAACTGCCTTCAAGATGAATTCGAGTGGAGCAGGAACCGCCCAGGCTGGGCGTCCGTCGAGCTCCCGCTTTAGTGCATCTTCATAGCCAAACAAGGTCTCGGCGCCTGTCCAGTCAGGACGCACCGCTGCAACGTGGAGCCGATCGTCACCTAACCACTCACCAAATCGGATGGCGATTTGCGTCTTGCCAGAACCGGATAGCCCAGTCAGGATAACTAGCGGCTTTGTGACGATACTTGAGACGAAGGCGGAGACAAGCGTGTCATGCTGATCGCCGAACTTGACGCCGGAAGCTTGTAACGCTTCGCTAAACGCGAGCACCGCCTCCCGTAGATTGGCCCTAACCGGCAAAGGCATGTCCGGCTCCACGGGCTCAGTAGCCTCCATCGGCATATCGGTACTCCCGGCGGACAGTACCCCAGCATAGACATCGATCAGATCATCCAGCTCCTGCTGCAGTTCAGGAATTGGAAGTGGCTGAGAAATGTCATATGCAGCGCGGACGAATGAGGCGCCGTATCGATCGGGGCTGTGGCCGTAACGATCTTTGAACCACTCTCTTACTGTTTGTGCTCCGTCTAGGTCGCCCCAGCTCAACCGCGCCGCCCCCTCTTCACTCACGCCATAACAAAGCAATAGTTGCCGCTTATCCCTGAACAGCAGCAGCACGGGGTACACGCCCTCGGACACGGATTGCCCATCGCCGAGGAACGCAATCCATGGGATTCTTGCGAAATTTCCTTTTCCAAAACTCACACGTACTTTCAGTCCCTGGTATTCACGGAGGTAACCTTGCGCACTTAGTTCCTTACCTGACTCGGCTTGCTCTAGGAATCGCTGCATCAATTCTGCGATACCGCTCTCGGCCTCATCCTTGGGCTTAATTTCAAAGCCAAGGCGACGCAACAGACGGAAGGCTGACGACTCCTCACCACCGGAGAAATTGGCGCGATCCAAAGGCTCCCCGGTTGCATGCTTTACTGCAAGCGATAGCACCAATTTCGGTGGGTACCGATTTCCGTCATCCACAAGATCGTAGCCCGTCGATTCGGCATCCTGAGGCACACCGTCTTGCTGGATTTCCGCGATGGCTTGGCGGACATGCTCTGCCATCACGCTCTCCGTGGCTGCCGCAAAGGTCTCACTCCTCCACTCGCCCTTGAGTGGCGGCACGTAGTAGTCCAGCTGCGTGGTGCCCCGCTCGACTTCGAGACGCTTGCGTATCGATTGCAGCTCACGATCCAGCTGCACAGCATCCATTCGATTCACTTCTCGGCGATCCCGCTTTGAGTAGTGTCGAACGATGGTCTTCCGATCATTCTGGCCGAAGATGCGTTCGAAGTCGTCCGGGAAGAGAAGGAAGAGCAGCATGTGGCGGAGCTGCCTCGCTTCCCAATCGGGCACCTCCTTGAGCCATTCGTCGAACTTCCAACCGTCTTCCATCAGCCGCTGCCGCTCACCGGCATCTAGCTCACGGAAGCGACGCATGAAATTGATGAGGAACACAAGTTCGCGCCACTGATTCTGGTTGAATCCAGGGCCCGCACTTCCGACCCCCGCAAGGGCGTCATCATCTAGCCAGCGGGAATTCGTTGGGGCCTCTTCACTTGACCATGCCCATACGGTCTGCACGGTCTTCCGTTTATGTGCGGGAGTCAGGCTGCTTGGGCAGAGATACATAACCCACATCATCTCTGCCACGAGCTGTTTAGCGGCGCCGTCTGTCGGCGCTAGTTGCTGCTCTAGCTTCTGCAGGAACTTGCCATCGCCTACATCCGGTCGCCGAACGAAGTACTCGTCGAGAACATCGAGCAAAGACGATGTCCAGAGCTTATTGCTAGTAAGCACAGAGCCACCACCGAGCAGCGCGGAGTCGCGCCAATGGGCGGCAGCCTCGAGGATGGGCTTTGAATCATCGTCTCCACAGTACCGGCTCATGCCACTTCGCTCCTCGAAATATATACTCAGCAAATTCCTAGCCAAAATGACCGCGTATCAGCAATCTTTATGCTGACGGAATGGGGTCGTTTCGACAAGATCGTACCTTTTATGCTCACGTGGCGATACCCTAAGCATGAGGTACACGTCGGAAACGTGCGATAGCGAATCATCGATTTCCAGGCGGACGTTCCTGCGCTCGGCACCGTGTATCGGTTTGGCCCTCTACGATTGAGCAGCCTTCTTGCCGTCGTCAGCGAAATCAAGAGCTAGGCACTCCCTCTTCGCCAATCTAGCCGACATTGCATTGGCATTCACGCCGCACGAGACGTAAGCCAAGCACATAAGGGCGATAGTTGCAAGAAATCCAGAAATGAATGGGAGCATTACTCTCTGCAGCTGCACGTTTGTGCGCACATACTCCGACGCTCTCCCGTCGACGATAAGATCGCATATCGCGTCCACCTCGAAGCCTTTGAATTCAGTCGCAAGCGTGATAGCGGCGCGGTCTTCCTTGCACTGTTTCGTGCCAAATGAGACATCTGACCAAAGCATCACTGCATTGTCTTTCGATAGCAGAAAGGTAAGACCACTATCCTTTGTGCGCAAGATTGCGGACGATTGAATTGCCCCAACAGCAACTAGCAACGCGACAACAAAGAAGGTAATAAAGATTGTGAACAGAGGCCCTAGCGTCCATATTCCTGGCAACTTGGAAGGCTCTTTCAACCCAGGTCGCTCAATATCGAAGTACTCCCCACATGCTTTCACTGCATCAATGTTCTCGTTATGGGCACTCGTCCAATTGATCAGCTTGTGGGCTTGTGCGAGCGTCCTGGCAGGTACTCCAGTCGTGAATCTAAACTGCATTAAATTTGTCTGTCCGCTCAAGAACGTAGCAATAGCCTGATCGGTATTTTTTGAATTTCTGTCAAACCGAGCCCACAGCCTTGTCATTAGACTATGCGTTGATCTCGTCCGCCTCCAAACCAACCAGGCCACCAAGATGGAACCGAGCAATACCGACGAAATTCCTAGTGCTGTACCCAGGCTTGCTAGTCCCTTTRCCCCTTCAAATATTTCCAACTCACTCTCCTCTAAACGAGATCATCTGTATTTTCTCCGCAGATGTAGTTGAGATGCAGAAGCATCACTTTACGATGCATTGACAAAAAAAAGGCCAACCTCGATACGAGGTTGGCCTTTTTTTAATTAGAGATTTTTAGCGACGTTGTTCAAACATCAATATTCCGAGCCACCAAAGCATTAGACTCAATGAAGTTCCGCCGCGGCTCAACCTCATCCCCCATCAGCGTAGTAAAAATCTGATCCGCCGCAATAGCATCCTCAATCTGCACCTTAAGCAGTCGGCGCTGGGTAACGTCCAAAGTAGTCTCAAACAACTGCTCAGGATTCATCTCCCCCAGCCCCTTATAGCGCTGACGAGACACCCCACGCTCGGCCTCAGACAACAACCACTGCATGGCAGCGTGGAAGTCATTCACCGTCTGGTCGCGCAGCTTCTCGCCCTCGCCACGGCGCACCTTGGTGCCTTCCGCAATCAGGCCCTGGAAGGTCTTGGCGGCCAGCGACAGCGCAGCGTAATCAGCACCGTGGACAAAGTCAGCGTCCAGGTGAGACAGGCGCACATTGCCATGATGCCGGCGGGCGATCATCAGGCGGTGCTTGTCCGTCTTCTCATCAAACTGCGCATAGACATCCGCCGTGCCGTCGTCATTCACCGCGGCGCCCAGCAGCGTCTTGGCGTGCATTTCCGACAACTTGGCCTTCAGCGCGGTAGCTGAGGCCTCAGCAGCGGCAGCGCTGTCCAGGTCCAGCTCGATGCCGTCGGCAATGGCGCGCAGGGCGTCGCTGTCCACGATGCGGGCCAGGCGGCCGATCACGGCTTCGGCCAGTTGGTACTGGCGGGCCAGTTCGGTCAGGGCGTCGCCGGCGACTTCGCTGCCGTCGGGGTTGACCAGGGCGGCCTTTTCCATGGCCAGGCGCAGCAGGTAGGCGTTGAGCTCATTGTCGTCCTTGATATAGCGCTCTTCCTTGCCGTGCTTGATCTTGTACAGCGGCGGTTGGGCGATATACACGTGGCCGCGCTCGATGATGTCGGGCATCTGGCGGTAGAAGAACGTGAGCAGCAGCGTGCGGATGTGGGAGCCGTCCACGTCCGCGTCGGTCATGATGATGATGCGGTGGTAGCGCAGCTTGTCGAGGTTGTAGTCGTCCTTGCCGATGCCGGTGCCTAGCGCCGTAATCAGCGTGAGCACTTCCTGGCTGGAGAGCATTTTGTCGAAGCGGGCGCGTTCCACGTTCAGGATCTTGCCCTTGAGCGGCAGGATGGCCTGGAACTTACGATCGCGGCCTTGCTTGGCGGAGCCGCCTGCGGAGTCACCCTCCACCAGGAAGAGTTCGGACTGGGCGGGGTCTTTTTCCTGGCASTCGGCGAGCTTGCCGGGCAGGCCCATGCCGTCGAGCACGCCTTTGCGGCGGGTCATTTCGCRGGCCTTGCGGGCGGCTTCGCGGGCGCGGGCGGCGTCTACGATCTTGCCGCAGATGATCTTGGCGTCTACCGGGGTTTCCAGCAGGAAGTCGCCGAGGGCCTTGGCGACGAGTTCTTCCACGGGCAGGCGCACTTCGGAGGAGACGAGCTTGTCCTTGGTCTGCGAGCTGAACTTGGGCTCGGGCACCTTGACGGAGAGCACGCAGGCGAGGCCTTCGCGCATGTCGTCGCCGGTGGTTTCTACCTTGGCCTTTTTGGCGATCTCGTTTTCTTCGATGTACTTGTTCATCACGCGCGTCATGGCGGCGCGCAACCCGGTCAGGTGSGTGCCGCCGTCACGYTGCGGGATGTTGTTGGTGAAGCAGAGGACTTGTTCGTTGTAGCCGTCGTTCCACTGCATGGACACTTCTACGGCGATACCGTCTTTTTCGGTGTTGGCGTAGAAGATGTTGGGGTGCAGGGTGCTCTTGCCGCGGTTGATGTATTCAACGAAGCCTTTGACGCCGCCGGAGAAGGCGAAGTCTTCTTCCTTGCCGGTGCGCTGGTCGGCCAGGCGGATGTGCACGCCGTTGTTCAGGAACGAGAGCTCGCGGATGCGCTTGGCCAGGATCTCGTAGTGGAACTCGACGTTGGTGAAGATTTCTTCGTCGGCGAGGAAGTGGACTTCGGTGCCGCGCTTGTCGGTGGGGCCGAGGATCTTCATCGGCGAAACTTCCACGGGCACGCCGTCGGGGCCGGTCACGGTTTCCACCAGGCGGTTCTGCACGGCGCCTTGGGCGAACTCGAGCAGGTGGGCCTGGCCGTCGCGGCGCACGGTCAGGCGCAGCCACTTGGAGAGGGCGTTCACGCAGGACACGCCCACGCCGTGCAGGCCGCCGGAGACCTTGTAGCTGTTCTGGTTGAACTTGCCGCCGGCGTGCAGCTCGGTCATGGCGATTTCTGCCGCGCTGCGCTTGGGTTCGTGCTTGTCGTCGAACTTGACGAGCGGGGGAATGCCGCGGCCGTTGTCGGTGATGGAGATCGAGTTGTCGCTGTGGATGGTGACGGTGATTTCCGTGCACCAGCCGGCCAGGGCTTCGTCGATGGAGTTGTCCAGCACTTCAAATACGAGGTGGTGCAGGCCGGTGCCGTCGGACGTGTCGCCGATGTACATGCCCGGACGCTTGCGCACCGCCTCCAGGCCTTCCAGGATCTGGATCGAGCCTGCGCCGTAGCTGTCTTGCTGTTGCGGTTGCGATTGCGGTTGTTGCTCTTCGGTCATGTTCTCTTACTCAYGGCGAATGCGGCGATCTCTCGTCACGCCCGGATGGGCGCGCCCGGATCGGGCCGCATAGCGGGTTACATAAAAACGGCAAAAGGGGCGGATCTCGACGATCCGGCCCCTGGTGCGGCGGGTCTTGCGCGGGGCCCCTGGGGCGGCTGCGCAAGCCGTGGTGTGCCGTTAGATGCTCCGGTTTTGCGTATCTTGTGGTCCTTGTTACCGGCTCATCAAATGCGCATCGGCATGACGACGTACTTGAAGTTGTCGTCTTCCGGCACGGTGATCAGCGCGCTCGAATTGGAGTCGCCGAGGCTGACCTGGACTTGCTCGCTCTTGAGGTTGGCGAGCACGTCCAGCAAATAGGTCACGTTAAAACCGATATCGAGGGCATCGCCCGAATAATCAAGTTCGAGTTCTTCCTGCGCTTCTTCCTGGTCCGCGTTGGTGGAGCTGATCTTGAGCACGTGCGTATCCAGGATGCAGCGCACGCCCTTGAACTTGTCGGTGGTCAGGATGGCGGTGCGTTGCAGGGCTTGCTGCAGCTTGACGCGATCGATGGCGAAGGCGTTCTTGTAGCCCTTGGGGATCACGCGCTGGAAGTCCGGGAACTTGCCTTCGACCAGCTTGGAGATCAGCTCGATATTGGCGAAGGTGAACTTGACCTGGTTGGCGGCCAGTTGCACTTGCACGGGATCGTCGTTGTCTTCCAGCAAGCGTTGCAGCTCGAGGATGGTCTTGCGCGGGATGATCACTTCCTGGCGCGACGGGGCGCCTTCGCCGCTTGTGGCTTCGGTGTCCAGCTCCACGCCGCAGTAGGCCAGGCGGTGGCCGTCGGTGGCGACTGCCATGACCTTCTTGCCGTCCACCACCAGCAGCATGCCGTTGAGGTAGTAGCGGATGTCTTGCTGGGCCATGGCGAAGTGGACCATGGCGAGCAGGTGCTTGAAGGTCTTTTGCGGCAGGCTGACGGATGCGCCGAATTCGCTGGCTTCGGCTACCGTGGGGAATTCCTCGGCGGCCAGGGTCTGCAGCGCGAAGCGGCTCTTGCCGGACTGCACGGTCATGCGCTTGTCGTTGAGCGACAGGGCGACTTCGCCGTCGGGCATGGCGCGCAGGATGTCGAGCAGCTTGCGGGCGGCCACGGTGGTGGCCACGGTGTCGCTGCCCACACCACATTCGGCGTGCGTGGTGATCTGGATCTCGATGTCGGTCGAGAGGAAGGATACGTTGGACCCGGACTTGCGAATCAGCAGGTTGGCCAGGATCGGGAGTGTGTGGCGGCGCTCCACGATGCCGCTCACGATTTGCAGCGGACGCAGCAGATTGTCTCGCGAGGTTTTGACCAATTGCATTGAATTTATCCTTCGTCGTTTTGTAGTAAGCGACCGCGGGTGCGTATTGACGACTTGCACTAACTCGTATGCATTACCAAAATTACTTTGGAATCAACAAGTTAATTCGCCATTGTACCAAGGATAAGCCGCTGCGGTGAAGCGGGGGAAGCGCGACCGGAGGGTTAATTGTGCACCAAACACCACAATTTAAGACTTCTTCGACGGCTGGCGACTTTTGTCGCCGGCCACCCCCTCCGCCGCTCGTCCCGACTCACCGCAAAGCCTTAGCCCAGGCCGTTTTCATGGCAATGTTCCGGCAATGCCCCGGCGATGCTTCCGATTGATTCATGCGCCGGGCCATGCCCGGCGCGTACCCTACAGTATGCCAGCCCCGCGTGACGGGTCTGCTAAATGCTGATTCACTGCGATTTCACGCTCGGGGTTACCCCTTGAGCGTCTGTTCCAGCACGTGCAGCTCGTGGTTGAGCTGCGCGTCCTTGCTGCGCTCATCCGCGATCTTGCGCACCGCGTGCAGCACGGTGGTGTGATCGCGTCCGCCGAACAGCTCGCCGATTTCCGGCAGGCTTTTCTGCGTGAGTTCCTTGGCCAGGTACATGGCAATCTGGCGGGGCCGCGCGATATTGGCGGGCCGCTTCTTGCTGTACATGTCCGCGACCTTGATGTTGTAGAAATCCGCGCAGGTCTTCTGGATGTTCTCGACAGAAATCTGGCGGTTCTGCACCGTCAGCAGGTCCTTTAGCGCTTCGCGGGTGACATCGATGGTGATGTCCTTGCCGTGGAAGTTGGAGAAGGCCAGGATCTTGCGGAGCGCGCCTTCCAGCTCGCGCACGTTCGATCGCAAATGCTTGGCGACGAAGAAGGCGACTTCCTCGGGCACGCTGACGTTCTCGGCGGCGGCTTTCTTCATCAGGATCGCTACGCGCATTTCCAGCTCGGGCGGCTCGATGGCGACCGTCAGGCCGGAATCGAAGCGCGAGATCAGGCGATCGTCGATGCCGCTGATTTCCTTGGGGTAGGTATCGCTGGTGATGATCACCTGCGCCCGGTTGGCGATCAGGGCCTCGAAGGCGTAGAAGAACTCTTCCTGCGTGCGGTTCTTGCCGGAGAAGAACTGAATATCGTCGATCAGCAGCAGGTCGAGCGAGTGGTAGTAGCGCTTGAACTCGTCGAAGGCTTTTCGCTGGTACGCCTTCACCACATCGGAGACGTATTGCTCGGCGTGGATGTAGCGGATGCGGGCGCGCGGGTTCTCCAGCAACATGAAGTTGCCGATGGCGTGGATCAAGTGGGTCTTGCCCAGGCCTACGCCGCCATATAGATAGAGCGGGTTGTAGGACTTGCCGGGATTGTTGGCCACCTGGATGGCGGCGGCGCGCGCGAGCTGGTTGGCCTTACCGGTGACGAAGTTGTCGAAGGTCAGGATGTGGTTCAGGCGCGAGCGCTCGTGCACCGAGTCGTTCTGCTGCTGGCCGCCTGGCTGGTTGCCGGGGTGGCCCTGATGTCCCTGGTGCCCCTGGTGCCCTTGATGGCCGCCCTGCTGACCGGGGTGGCCGCCCTGCATGGGCTGCTGCGAAGGCTGCACGCGGTAGGAGCGGGCGCTGGCCTCGGCCGGGTCCAGTTGCGGCACGTCAATATCGACGAGCTCGCCACCCATGCCGCCCATATTGCCCTGGCCAGCATTGCCGGGATAGTTGCCGGGGTAGGGCGCTTGCCCGCCGCGCGGGCCGCCTTGCGGCTGCGCGCCGGCCTGGTTCATGGGGCCGTAGCCAGGCGCCCCCTGGCCCGGCTGCATGCCGGGCTGGCCGAAATTCTGCGACAGCGGCTGGCCGGACGGATAGCCGGGGCCGGCGTGCGCCGGCGCCATGCCGGGCTGCCCTTGCTGCGGATAGCCGGCAGCCGCCCGGCCCGACGCGGCGGGATCCAGGACGAAGTGAACGCTGACGTTGGCTTCCCAGTATTCGCAGGCGAGCGCGGTGATGCGCCCGGAGAACTGGCTTTTTACCCAGTCGAGCTTGAAGCGGTTGGGCGCGGCGATCCGCAGCGCGTGCGCTTCCTCGTCGAAGCCGACAGGCGCCAACGGCTTGATCCAGGTCTTGAACTGTTGCGGCGTCAGTTCGCGCTCGAGTTGCGCGGCTGCTGCCTGCCAGAAATCTTGCATTGTTTTGTTGTTCGGTTTTCGCCACGGGTACATGGTCAGTCCGGTCAAATGGACAACAGGCAAGGATCGATGTGGCATCCCTGCCGGCAGTCCGTAAACCCCGAAAAGCGACCGCAAAAGCGATCCGCAAATGACCCCGCAGCCCGGGCTCCCTGGTAATCGACGCRACAAGCGGGATCCGCTGACGAGACAGGTGGCGTAACCGCCGCCGCCCGTTGCGCGTCCGTTGTCCGGCATGCCAGGAGTAGTGCCCGGGTTGCGCTTGCGCCACGCAGCCCGTGTGGTGTTTGGACCCGGATTGTACCCCCCGCCCCAAGTTATCCACAAAGGATAAGTCTGTGGATAAGTTGTGAAAAAGCAGTGAATTGTTGTGCACAACCCCAGTTCTGGTGCGGGTTTCCGGGTAGGTAAAACGCAGGAAAAGCCTGACAAAACAGGGACTTCACTCACCCCCGCCAACCCTGGGTGCAACCCCCGCAATAAAAAAACTTACCCACTGGCGATTGTGGACAATGAAATACAACAGGCTGTTGCGTGTTCTTCAGGCAGGGGTGCCGCACACGTCTCTAAACCATCCGTAGTCTTGACACACCGCGCGAAACTCAGTTAAATGGCGGGTTCTGCGATGCCGCAGGGGATCACGTATGCGCATCGCCGGGTCTGACCTGTTCCGTGCGAGACTGGCGCGTTACCTCAGCTTTTCACTAAGCTGAAGCGTGCCGGAAATGGCTGGATTGGCCGGAACAGGCAGCGGGCCGAGCAGGCTGACGGGGTCGGAGCGGATGGGTTGATGAGATCCGGTCCGGCGAGATTCCCTCCCACACCTGCTTCGCGAGTGTCGATGTCCGATTCGTCGGTGCCTTCGATGCGCGAGACACACGGCCGGCAGCAAGATCACCACAGCAGTCGGCAACACCGCAAACCGCGGCAGCCCCATGCGAACCATACGCGGCGGCGCCCGGCTTAACGCCGGAAGCCGGGCGAGCCCAGATCAACCAGAGAGTGCAACATGAAACGTACATACCAACCTTCCGTTACCCGCCGCAAGCGTACCCATGGTTTCCGCGTGCGCATGAAGACCCGCGGCGGCCGTTCCGTCATCAACGCGCGTCGCGCCAAGGGCCGCAAGCGCCTGGCAGTCTAAGGGCCTGGCGACCGGCCACGGTGGCGCTGCAGTTTGCGCCGCCCTGGCCAACCGCCTCGCCTTTTGGACGGCCGGTAGCCTGCCGCCAAGCACAGCTTTTTCGCTAGCTTCGCCCAGCGTGTCTACTTTTGCCTACCCTAAAGCCGCGAGGCTCACAAAGACGGATGAGTTTTCATCCGTTTTTGCTTTGCGCCCGCGCCGCCGCAGCCAGCATTTCGTGCTGTATGTGGGCGAGAACAACCTGCCGCAAGCCCGCCTAGGTGTCGTCGTTGGCAAGAAGTTCGCGGCGCGTGCCGCCGAGCGCAACCTGGTGAAGCGCATGGTGCGGGAACTGTTCCGCCTTCGGCAGGACCAACTCGCGGGCCGCGATGTGTTGCTGCGCCTGCAGGCAAAGTTTCCGCGTGCGGAATTTGCCAGCCGCAGCGCCATACGCCGGGCGTGCCTGGCGGAGCTGACCGGCTTGTTCGAGGTAGCGGTCCGTCCGCTTGCCCCGCGCCCTGCTGCCCCTTCCGGGGTGTCGCCGCCGAAGTCCGCCGAGGCTGCGCCCACTGAAGTCCCGCCCTCGGGCGCTCCTGCCTGACCAGCCCGCTGCCATGAAGCGAATCCTGCTTGCCCTGCTGCGTATCTACAAGATCGCCCTGAGCCCGTTTTTTGGCTCGCAGTGCCGCTTCCTGCCTACCTGTTCCGATTACGCCCGCGAAGCGATCCTGTGCCACGGCGCCGGTCGCGGCAGCTGGATGGCCGCTTGCCGGCTGTGCCGCTGTCATCCGTTCACGGATGGCGGGTATGATCCGGTGCCACCGGCATCGGCAACCAAGCAAGACCGGGCTTCCGCCGCGGCTGGCCACCCGCCAGTCAYGATCCGGCTACCCCGCCCCTGATTTCCTCCGACCACAGCGAGACATGGATATCAAACGCACCATACTCTGGGTCATCTTCTCGATGGCCCTCGTGCTGCTCTACGACAACTGGCAGCGCGCCAACGGTCACCAGTCGATGTTCTTCCCGAGCGCGACGCAGCAGGCTCCGGCAACCGCCGGCGGCGCTTCCGCTCCGCAAGGCGACGTGCCCAAGGCCAATGCGACGGCCGGCACCGCCGCAGGCGCCCCGGTGACCGCACCGGCAGCCGCGGCCCAGCCGGGCGGCGAGAAGATCGTGGTGAGCACCGACGTGATGCGTGCCCAGATCGACACCGCCGGCGGCATCCTCACGCGCCTGGAACTGTTGAACCACCATGAGAAGGACGGCCAGCCCGTCGTGCTGTTCGAGCGCGACCAGACCCGTACCTACATGGCCCGTTCCGGCCTGATCGGTGGCGACCTGCCCAACCACACCACCATCTTCACCGCTTCGGCCGGTCCGCGCGACCTGGCCGGCTCGGACAAGGTGGCGGTGACGCTGACGGCGGAGAAGGACGGGGTCAAGCTGGCCAAGACCTATACCTTCCATAAGGGCAGCTACGTTGTCGACACGCAATTTGCCGTGACCAACGACAGCGGCAAGCCGGTCTCGCCGACGCTGTACATGGAACTGACGCGCGACGGCAGCAAGGTCGAGCAATCGCAGTTCTACAGCACCTTCACCGGCCCGGCGATCTACACCGATACGGACAAGTATCACAAGATCAACTTCGACGACATCGCCAAGGGCAAGGCTTCGGTCCCCGCGGCGGGTTCGAGCGGCTGGGTTGCGATGGTGCAGCATTACTTTGCCTCGGCCTGGATCCCGCAAGCCGGGAAGGAGCACAGCTTCTACGTCGAGAAGATCGACAACAACCTGTTCCGCGTGGGCGTGCAGCAGCCGCTGGGCGCGATCGCCCCGGGTGCCACGGTGACCACCGATGCGCGCCTGTTCGCCGGCCCGCAGGAAGAGCGCATGCTCGAGAAGATCACCCCGGGCCTGGAACTGGTGAAGGACTATGGCTGGCTGACCATCCTGGCCAAACCGCTGTTCTGGCTGCTGGAAAAGCTGCACGGCTTCCTGAACAACTGGGGCTGGTCGATCATCGCGCTGACGGTGCTGATCAAGCTGGTGTTCTTCCCGCTGTCGGCGGCCAGCTACAAGTCCATGGGCAAGATGAAGGACCTGCAGCCCCGCATGACCGCGATGCGTGAACGCCTGAAGGGCGATCCGCAGAAGATGAACCAGGAGATGATGGCGCTGTACCGCACCGAGAAGGTCAACCCGCTCGGCGGCTGCCTGCCCATCGTGATCCAGATCCCGGTGTTCATCGCGCTGTACTGGGTGCTGCTGTCGTCGGTGGAAATGCGCGGCGCGCCGTGGCTGGGCTGGATCCATGACCTGTCGGTACCGGATCCGTTCTACATCCTGCCGGTGGTGATGGCGGTATCGATGTTCGTGCAGACCAAGCTGAACCCGACCCCGCCGGACCCGGTGCAGGCCAAGGTCATGATGATCATGCCGCTGGTGTTCTCGTTCATGTTCTTCTTCTTCCCGGCCGGCCTGGTGCTGTACTGGGTTGTGAACAACGTCCTGTCGATCGCCCAGCAATGGCAGATCAACCGGATGCTCGGCAAGAGCAAGGCGAAGGCTGCCGTGGCGGTTAAGAGCTGAAGTTGAAACCGGGCCGCGGGTGGCAAACCCGCCGGCCCGGCACGTGCACCAAAGGGGCCGCCCGAAGCATCAATGGCGGCCTGACTGGAATCCCCCGCAGGTATCGGCTTGCGGGGGATTTTGCTTTTCCGAGGGGTGCTTTGTCAGGTGGTGTTGCCTTGGCAGCAAGGCTCCATGCAGAAGGTTTGCCAAATTTTGCCAAACTCGCTAGCATGAAACCATGAGCACCATGAATATTTCCCTGCCCGAAACGCTCAAGGCCTTTGTCGATGAGCAAGTCAACCGGCGCGGCTACGGCACCAGTAGCGAGTACGTGCGCGAGCTGATCCGCAAGGATCAGGATCGCCAGMACCTTCGCGGCCTGCTATTGGCGGGTGCCGATTCGGCGCCGACGGCGCCGGCCGATAGCGACTACTTCGACGCCCTGCGAGCGCGGGTGCGCAACGCGCGGGAATGAGGGCCAAACCTGTCATCCCAAGGGCGCTTGCCAGGCGTGATGTCGAGGAAGCGGTCACCTACTATCTGAATGAAAACGCTGAGCAGGCAGCACTTGGCTTCATTGACGCGCTGGAGCAGGCCTACGTGCACATTGGCAAGCATCCGGCCGCCGGCTCGCCCCGCTACGTACACGAGCTTGATCTTCCGGGCCTACGCACCTGGCCTCTGGCGCGCTACCCGCACATCGTGTTCTACGTTGAGCGCGATGACCACATCGATGTCTGGCGCGTCCTGCACGGCATGCGAGACATCCCCGCCTGGCTGCGTGACAGCGACGAGGTTCCCCGTTGACGCTTTCGCAGGCACGGCCAGGCGCAAGACGTAAGTGACCGTCGCGACCGTCGGACCGTCTCGTCAATCCAGCCGCTTGCCCGCCGTTTCCCGCACCATCGCCAGACCCACCAGCGAGACAATGCCGCAGCCGATCACATATAAAGCCGGCGCGTTGCGGCTGCCGGTCAGGTCGATCAGCCACGTTGCCAGGAACTGCGCAAACCCGCCGAACACCAGCACGCCGATGCAGTAGACCACCGACAGGCCGGTAGCGCGAATCCTGCGGGGAAACAACTCCGTCAGCAGTACGACCGAAGGCACCACATTGAAGACCAGCGTCAGCGCCAGCACGGCCACCGCGAGCAGCAGCACCTCCAGCGTGGGGTGCGCATTGATCAGCAGGAAGGCCGGATAGATCAGCAGCAGCATCGCCAGGCGCGACCACAGGATGGCCGGCTTGCGCCCCACGCGGTCCGACAGGCGGCCGGCACAGGCGGACAGCGACAACTGCACCAGCGCTGCCAGGCAGCCGGCGCCCATGCCGAGCGACAGCGGCATCTTCAGCACGGTCACGGCGTAGCTCGTCATGTAGTGCAGCACGATGTAGGTGGCGGAGGTGCCGCCGATGGTGATCAGCACCCCGGCCATCACCGCGCGGCCATGGCCGACGAATACTTCGGCCAGGCCCGCGCGCTCGCCGGCGGTGCCGTGGGCGCCCACGGTTGCGGGATCGGCTGTCTCGTCCAGATGCCGCCGGATGTAGAGGCCAACCGGGATCACCAGGATGCCAAGCAGGAAGGGCAGGCGCCAGCCCCAGCTTTCCAGCGCTGCGGGCGCCAACGTATTCGTCAGCAGCAGGCCAACCAGCGAGCCCAGCAACACGCTCACGCCCTGGCTGAACAATTGCCAGCTACCGAAGTAGCCGCGCGAGTTGTCGTCGGCGTATTCCATCAACAGGGCAGTGGACGCGCCCATCTCGCCGCCGATGGCAAAGCCTTGCACCAGCCGCGCCAGCACGATCAGCGCCGGCGCGAACAGGCCCGCCTGCGCATAGGTGGGCGCCACCACAAACAGCGCCGAGCCCAGCCCCATCATCCACAGCGTCAGGGTCATGGCTGGCTTGCGGCCGACGCGGTCGGCGTACAGCCCGATCAGCACGCCGCCCAGAGGCCGCGCCACAAAGCCCACGCCGAAGGTGGCCAGCGACAGCATCAGCTGCCCAAGCGCGCCTTCCACCGGAAAATACAGCCGTCCGATCATCACGGCAAAGAAGCTGTAGACGGTGAAATCGTAGAACTCGAGCCCGTTGCCGATGGTGATGGCGGCGATAGCGCGGCGCGTGGGCGCCGGCAATGCGGGCGCGGCGGCAAGCGGCTGCGCCGGTGCGGCGGTGGTGGACATGGTCAGGTCTCCTTGAATCGTTATTGCCGGGCATCCGCCCGGTCATGCCCGTGCGCGGTGGGGCTCAGGCCAGGAAGCGTTCGGCCAGCTTGACCCAATAGGTCGCGCCGAGCGGCAGGCAGGCGTCGTTGAAGTCGTAGCCGGGGTTGTGCACCATGCAGCCTCCCTCGCCATCGCCGTTGCCGATGATCAGGTAGCAGCCCGGGCGCTGCTCCAGCAGGAAGGCGAAGTCCTCGCTGCCGGTGAGCGGGACCATGTTGTCGATCAGCCCTTCCTCGCCCAGCCATTCGCGCGCCACCTCGCGGGCCAGTTCCGTCTCGGCGGAGTGGTTGACCAGCACCGGGTAGCGGCGGTCGTAATCGACTTCGGCGCGCGCGCCGAAGCTCTCGGCCTGGGCGTGGGCCAGCGCGGTGATGCGGGTCTGGAGCAGGTCGCGCACCTCGGCCTTGAGGGCACGCACGGACAGGCGCATCTCGGCGCTGTCGGGGATCACGTTAGGCGCCTTGCCCGCCTGGATGGCGCCGACCGTGACGATGGCCATGTCGAGCGGGTTCACGTTGCGGGCCACCACGCTCTGCAGCGCCATCACCATGGAGGCGCAGACCACCACCGGATCGATGGCCTTGTGCGGCACCGCGCCGTGGCCGCCGCGTCCGTTCACGCGGATGGTGACGGTATCGGACGAGGCCATGAAGGGGCCGGGCAGGAAGCCGAACTTGCCGACCGGATGGCCCGGCATGTTGTGCAAGGCGAACACGGCATCGCACGGAAAGCGCTCGAACAGGCCGTCGTTGAGCATTTCGCGGGCGCCGCCCATGCCTTCCTCGGCGGGCTGGAAGATCAGGTGCAGCGTGCCTTTGAAGGGCTTGTGCTCGGCCAGGTACCTGGCGGCGGCGAGCAGCGTGGCGGTATGGCCATCGTGCCCGCAGGCGTGCATCTTGCCGTCGAGCTTGCTGGCGTAGGGCAGGCCGGTGGCTTCCTGGATCGGCAGCGCATCCATGTCGGCGCGCAAGCCAAGCGCGCGGCCTTCGCCGTGGCGCAGCGTGCCGACCACGCCGGTGCCGCCCAGGCCGCAATGCACCGCGTAGCCCCAGGCCTGCAGGCATTCCGCCACCAGGTCGCTGGTGACGAATTCCTCGAAGCCGAGTTCGGGATGCGCGTGGATGCGGTGACGCAACGCGACCATCTCGGCTTCGATGGCGCGGATGCCGGGCAAAACCGGGGACATTGCGGATACGGGGGCTTGCGGCATGACAGGTCTCCTTGTGGGTACCGGGCGGCTGACGCCATGCTGGCGGCGCCCCCGTGGGACAGGGAACCGATCATAGGCAGCGTCCACCCGTCGCGGGAAGCCGCAATCTTGTTATCCTGACAACCGTTGGTTGTCGCTAGAGCGCAGCCCGCCTCCAGTCCACGCCGGTCCACCCGATTCCCCCACCTGTGAAACTGCATCAACTACAAGCCCTGGTTGCCGTTGCCGACGCCGGCAGCATCCGTGCCGCCGCACGCCTGCTGGCCCTTTCCCAGGCGGCCGTGACCAAGGCGTTGCGCGAGCTGGAGGCGGAACAGCGATTGCCGCTGCTGCTGCGCACCGCAGGTGGCGTTGGCTTCACGGAGACGGGGCAAAGACTGCTGGGCCACGCGCGCCTGGTAGTCGGCCAGCTCGAGCGCGCCAATGCGGAACTGGCGGAACTGCGCGGCGAGGTGGGCGGCCGGCTGTCGATCGGGGTCACGCCCTGGGTCATGCTGACCTTCCTGTCGGAGGCGATGCTGCATTTTCGCGAGCGCATGCCGGGAGTGCAGCTTGAGGTGTTCGAAGGCTTGACCGCAGTGGCGTTGCCGCGCTTGCGCGAGGGCCTGCTCGATTTTGTCGTGGGGCCGTTCACGCCGGCCATGTCCGGACAGGAGTTCGACTGCGAGCTACTGCTTGCCTATGACTCCTGCGTCGTGGCCAGCCGCGGCCATCCCTGCGCCGGCAAGACCGCGCTGCATCAATTGCTCGACCAGGACTGGGTGGTGAACTACACACCCGCCAGCTATCCCGCCATGATGCAGAACCTGTTCTGGCAGCACGGCGCCGACATCGAGCCGCGCCATCTGCATTGCGCCCATTCGACCTCGCTGCTGCTGGAAATGGTGCGGCATGCGGGCATGATCACCTATTGCCCGCGCCCGCTGATGGTCACCGAAGCGCTGCGCGGCTGGGTGCAGGCGGTGCCGGTAGCGGAACGCTTCGAAACCAGCCAGCTCGGCATCATYGCGCGCCGCAGCGCGATGCGCGGCGCGGCCGCGCAGTGCTTCGTGGATTGCCTGCTGGCAGTGATCCGGCGGCGCGCCCGTTCCGCCGCGCCGGCGGATCGCGAGTTGTTCGATTTGCTCAAGCTGTTGTTCTGAGCGCCGGCCCATCACGCAGGCACATGCAGGCACATGCAGGCTCACCCGGGCTCACTCAGGCGCGTGGCAAACCGCCTCGATATTGTGACCGTCCGGATCCAGCACGAACGCCCCGTAGTAGTTCGGGTGATAGTGCGGCCGCAAGCCCGGCGCGCCATTGTCGCGTCCGCCGGCCGCCAGCGCCGCCTTGTAATAGGCATCCACCTCCGCACGCGTGTTCGCGCGAAAGGCGATGTGCAGCGGCGGTTGGTTGGGCGTGCCGTTGCTGATCCAGAACTCGGGCTTGTCGGGCGGGCCGAAGCCGGCGACATCCGCATGGCCGGTCACGCTGGCGGGAAACTCCATATTCTTGATGAAGCCGAGCGAACCCAGCGCTGCGGTGTAGAAGGCCCGGCTCCTGGCGAAGTCGCTAACTACGACGCCTGTGTGATCGATCATCTTGTCGCTTCTCTCTGGTTTTGGGTTGGTTTTCTGAATCAGGCCAGGTCGAGCACGCTCATGGTGGCGTTGAAACGGCTGACCAGCACCGCCTCGCCGTGCACGCTGGCGAAGACATCGGCTTCGACCACGATGATGGCGCGTCCGGATTTCAGCACGTCCGCGCGGCAGGTCAGGCGCTCGCTGCGGGCGGCCCGGAGCAGGTTGATCTTGAACTCGGCCGTCACCACATGACGCCCGGTGTCGAGCATGGTGGTGGCGGCCGCGCCGGCGGTATGGTCAGCCATGGTCGCCTGCACGCCGGCATGCACGACGCCGCCGTGCTGCAGGTGGCGCGGCGTGACCAGCAACTCGCTCTCGCACCAGCCCGGCCCGCAATCCACCAGGTGTATGCCGATGTCGGTGACAAAGGCAGCCTGGCGAAAGCCGGCCTCGATGGTGTCCCGCAGCAAAAGACGCTCTTGTTCGGTGGACATGCGCTTCTCCTCGCACTGGGCGGTGGCCGGGTACGGCAAGCTCAGGGTGGCCGGATGGCCTTGCCAACACCCATTCCAACCCGAAGCCGGCAGGCTGTCAATGGAGTGCGGCGCAACCGGCACAATCGCCTACACTGGATAGAGATGTTCTGAACCTGGCCTCCGCCAGATCTGGTAGATACGCCATGCGTGCCGCCAACCTTCCCATCCAGTTGCACCCGCGCATGCGCGTCATCGATGCTTTCATGGCGCTGGCCGATGCGGGACTGGTTGCCGTTGCCGATCAACTCGATGCGCTGCACCGGCGCGACCATCCCGACGACGTCCATGCACTGCGGGTGGCGACGCGGCAGCTTCGCGCCATCTGCTGGGCATTCGGGCCCGCCCTGCCCAGGCCTGTCCGCGCGCGCTGGAACGATTGCCTGCGCCAGCTGGCGCAGGCTGCGAACGATGTGCGCGACTGGGACGTGTTCATCGCCGAGACCTTGCGGCCCGCGCTGGACAGGCAGCCGGAGGATCCGGTGCTGGCGGCGCTGCACGACACCGCCCTCACGCGCCGCCACTACGCACGCGCGACGATGGTGGCACAGCTCGCCGAATACCAGCACTGGCCGCTACCCGTGCTGCACCGCGATCTCACACACCTGAACCGCGCCGGCCCGCGTGGCGCGGGCGCCGCCGCGCGGGATCACCTGGCGGACTTCGCGCGCCGGCGGATACGCCGCGGGCGCAAGCGGGTGAGGGCGCTGATGCGCGCCGCCCGCTCGGAGGAGCTGGCACGCGTGCACCGCTTCCGGCTTGCCGGCAAGCGGCTGCGCTATGTCATCGAAGCCATGAAGCCGGTACTGGCCGAACGCTATGCCCGGCGCCTGCACCGCAAGCTGGTGAAGCGGCAGGGCAGGCTGGGCAGCTTGCTCGACGGCGCCGTGGCGCGCCGGCTGATGGTGGAGTGCCTGTACGCGCCCGTCGCGGAAGCGCCCGGCGCAGCCGACACTGCGCAAGCGGCAAGTGCGCCGGGTGCGGCACCCGCGCAGGATCGATCTGCGACAATATCGCCATGACCGCCATCACCTCCTCCCAGCCTCGTACCGCTTCCGCCGCCAACGCCACTCCCATAGCCGCCATCGCAACCGCGCCCGGACGCGGCGGCATCGGCGTGGTGCGCGTGTCCGGCCCCGATGTGAGCGCGATCGCGCTGGCCGTGTGCGGCCAGGCGCTCAAACCGCGCCATGCCACCTACCTGCCGTTCCTCGATGCCCACGGCAAGGCGATCGACCACGGCCTGGCGCTGTACTTCCCGGCGCCGCACTCCTACACCGGCGAAGAGGTGCTGGAGCTGCAGGGCCACGGCGGCCCGGTGGTGATGCAGATGCTGCTGGCGCGCTGCCTGGATGCGGGCCGCGGGATTGGCCTGCGCCTGGCCGAGCCCGGCGAGTTCACGCGCCGCGCCTTTCTCAACGACAAGCTCGACCTGGCCCAGGCGGAAGCCGTGGCCGACCTGATCGAAGCCAGCACCGAAGCCGCCGCGCGCTCGGCCGCGCGCTCCATGGAGGGCGTGTTCTCGCAGGCCATCCACGCGCTGGTGGAGCAGGTGATCCACTTGCGCATGCTGGTAGAGGCCACGCTGGATTTCCCCGAAGAAGAGATCGATTTCCTCGAAGCCTCCAACGCGCGCGGCCAGCTGACCAATATCCGCGAAGCGCTGAGCGGTGTGCTGGCGCAGGCCAGGCAGGGATCGCTGCTACGCGAGGGCTTGTCGGTAGTGCTGGCGGGGCAGCCCAATGTGGGCAAGTCGTCGCTGCTCAACGCGCTGGCCGGCGCGGAGCTGGCCATCGTCACGCCGATTCCCGGCACCACGCGCGACCGCGTGCGCGAGACCATCCAGATCGAAGGCATCCCGCTGCATATCATCGACACCGCCGGCCTGCGCGAAGACGCCAGCGACGAGGTCGAGCGCATCGGCATCGAACGCACCTGGGAAGCGGTAGGCCGCGCCGACCTGGTGCTGCACCTGGTGGATGCGGYCGATTACGTGGAACACGGCTTGTCCGAAATCGACGACGCCATCGACGACCGCCTCTCCGGCCACCTGCCGCCGGGCTCGCCGATCCTGCGCGTGGTCAACAAGATCGACCTGGCGCCGACGGTGGGCGAGCGCCACTTCGGCGCCGACCGCCCGCACGTAGTGGCGGCCATCGGCCCGAACCCGGCCGAGGTATGGATCTCGGCGCGTACCGGCGCCGGCATCGACCTGCTGCGCAACCAGTTGCTGCGGCTGGTGGGATGGCAATCGGGCAACGAAGGGGCTTTCCTCGCCCGCGAGCGGCACCTGACCGCGCTGCGCAATGCGCAATCGCATTTAGACCTGGCCGAGGAGCGCGCGGCGCAAGAGGCGCAGGCGCTGGACCTGTTTGCTGAAGAGCTTCGGCTGGCGCAGGACCATCTGAACAGCATCACCGGCGAGTTCAGCAG
>NZ_JBFTLX010000025.1:0-44414 GCF_056396665.1 Cupriavidus sp. 05T313
GCGGAGCGGACTAGTTATCCCCGCAGAAACGGGTACGCCGCCCATCCCGCCACAGCCCTTTTTCATCGCGCCCGTACCCAATTCTGCGTAACAAGGGTGCTTGCCGTTCCATTTCCGTACCCAATTCTGCGTGGAGCTATTTGAAATCCGAGGTTCGGCGCCCTGGCGCACTCAAAACGTACCCATTTCTGCGGCGTACCCAATTCTGCGAATCGTGGATTCCGTTGCTTCACAGTGCTTGGCGTACCCGTTTCTGCGGGCCCAACAAGCCAGGTTTCCGCTCACCGCGTACCCGTTTCTGCGTATATCCGTTGCCACTATTTCCCGCAAGCTGGTTCTCCTTTCCATTATACACAAGCTTCTTACTGAAAGCGAGTACTTGCACTCAAGGATCATAAATAAATTAAAGGCTTTCCGGTGGCGTACCCGTTTCTGCGTGCTGTTGGTGGTGAGGGGATGGTGGCGTGCCCCGGCGGCGCGCGATGACTTGACGGGCGCRTACCCATTTCTGCGACGGAAGGAACACCGTCGTCGCGTCTGGGGTGTACCCATTTCTGCGGGGGAGCACGGATTTCCTCGCCGCGGCAAGGAATTGGCGTGGCGCCAGGTGACGCGGGGGCTCTGCGCGAGGGGGGCAACTGCGTCACGGTGCCCGAAAGCCGCGCTCCGTACCCGTTTCTGCGCGACGGGCGCGCTTGCACTAGTGATTGGCCTGGCCCAAAAAATGAGGGGGCGTACCCGTTTCTGCGTTGCGGCGTTGCATCACCGCGCCGCTTGCGGAGAGGTATTCGCCCAGCCTTGGGGGCGTGGAGGGCAGATCTGGCGCAGGGCGTACCCGTTTCTGCGTGATGACTTGCTGCGTCACAGCCGGCAAACGCCGCTTAGTTGCCGACGCGAAGCGCCCGAATGATGAGGCGTACCCATTTCTGCGTGGTTTCTGGCCATCGGGAATGGCCGCGGGTGCTCAATGCGCCTTGGGCGTACCCATTTCTGCGGAGTGATTTGGGGGTCCGGGAGTTCTCTTTAGCCCCGCCGCAGGCAAGCGTACCCATTTCTGCGTGCGTTGCCGGGAGCGTTTTCGCCAATGGGGCTGATTTGGGCCGGCAGGCGGCGGCGCAATGGCACTGCTTGGGGCCGCCAGTGCGCTGCGCTGCCGGCATGGATGCCGCACGGTTGGCGGTCCGCCGTAGCGTGCCGAGTGGGTGGAGGGCCATGCCTGACTGATCCGCCGCGCACGCAGTACGCGCGGGCGAAAAAAAACCCCGCCTCGAGAGGCGGGGTTTTCCTGACTGGGCGCACCCCAGGGCGGGGTGCCAGTCTATTGCTTACAGCGGCGTGATGTTCGCGGCTTGCAGGCCCTTCGGGCCGTTCTTGACTTCGAACGACACACGTTGGTTTTCCTGCAGCGACTTGAAACCTTCCGAGCGGATTTCAGAGAAGTGCGCGAAGAGATCGTCACCGCCAGCGTCCGGCTTGATGAAACCGAAGCCCTTGGCGTCGTTGAACCATTTAACGATACCGGTTTGCATGGTATTGCTTTTCCTGGGAAAAATTTAAAAGAAACGGATAGCTCACGCGTATCCGAGCAAAGCAACTCAAGGAAAGGACACCATGGACAACGGAAGTACCATGACGGTGGCTAACGAATGTGCTGTTGCCTCGTCGCTTGAATCTAGCGGGGTTTATACGGCGGATTAGCGTCAGCGTCAAGGTAGGGTGATTCTGGATGCCTGCCCGGATCCACTGCCGATCGTCGTGGGATCATCACATTTTTCAGATGATGCCTATTGGCCGGCAGCGGTGCCGGGGGGAAGAAATTGCTAGACAGTACGCTTGGCCGCACATGCGCAGCGTCAGTAGCCCGGGCAGGAACCCGCCAGCAAACCAGTCTACCCGCAGGTGCCGCCGGAGTTTCGCAGGTGGAGCGCTTGTTCAAGTTAAGCGAGCACCGACCGACGCGCGCATCGAGTTGCTGGCCGGGCCAACCACGTTCCTGACCATGGCCTACACCGCCGGCTTCTTCGTGATCCTGGCACGCGATCACCTTAAGGTCAAAGGCGCGATCCTGATCGGCATCCTGCTTACCACCATCCTTAGCTTCGTAGTCGGCGACAACACGTTCCATGGCCCTCCATTGCGCCGACCCTGCTCAGGCTCGATATCTCCGCCGCCCTGTCGATCGGCATCATCAATGTGGTGCTGGTGTTCTTCCTGGCGGAGTTGTTCGACGCCACCGGCACCCTGATGGGCGTGGCCAATCGCGCCGGCTTGCTAAAGGCGGGCAAGATGGACCGGCTTAACAAGGCACTGATGGCCGATAGCACGGCGATCATGCCGGGATATTTTCTCGGCACCTCGTCGTCCACCACCGCCTATATCGAAAGCGCATCAGGCGTGCAGGCAGGTGGATGGATCGGGCTTACCGCGGTCACGGTGGCGACGCTCTTTCTCGCCAGCCGGTTCATCGCTCCGCTCGCGGGCACCGTGCCCGGCAATGCCACGGCGCCGGCGCAGTTCTACGTGTCTCGCCTGATGTTGCGCGAGCTGGTGGACCTGGACTGGAGCGATGCGACCGAGGTGGTACCCGCCATGCTGACCGCGCCTGGCATGCCTTTCACCTATTCGGTGGCAAAGGGCGTGGCTTTTGGCTTCATTACCTATGCGGGGCTCAAATTGTTGACAGGGCAGGCCCGCACGGTCCCGGTCCTGGTGTGGATCATCGCCGCTGTCTTTGTCTTCAAGTTCTATCACTTGCCGGGGCATTGAGCCCGCAACCGCGATTGGCCCGCGGCGACGCGCGTACCCGTTTCTGCGTCGCCCGCGGAGCGCATTGCCGCCTCCGGGATCGCTGGGGCGTACCCGTTTCTGCGCACCCGCCGAAACGTGCCCGGGGCTTGCCAGGCTCCCGAACTGTCGTTCTTTTTACACAAAAAGTAAGTGGCTAATTACCTCGCAAGGCAGATGATCGTGGTCATGTGGCTCATACGAAAGGATGATATTCGGCTGAGTGCCCATACTGAGGGCTGGACAAACAGGCCCAAATGCACTGAACTAGAGGCGTGGCAGATAGCGGGGCGCTTTAAGGGCGCCCCTTCTTGACTCCGGCACTCCGGGGTCGCGCCGCTGGCGCAGTGTAGTCAGGCCTGAAAATTTAGACAGAAACAAGTCCACCGCACACAGACGGCAAGGACTGAACGATCAGACCATCGTCCAGATGGCTTCGCCACCACGAAAGGAGCGCGCGGATACACGCCCGCCCGATTAGAAAAGCAAACAATAAGATCAAACATAAGTGGTAATCGCGAACGTGTAGTGCCGGGGGTGTTGTTCAACGGGGATCACATCATGACCGCAGGAGAAATCCGGCGACCCGCCATGGGGCCCATCAGCGAGTCCGCCAGCCTGTCCATTCACCGTGCCTGGTTGGCTTTGGGAGAAGCCGCAGCCGAGGCACCGCGCCGAAGCCGCATCAGCGAGCGGGGCGATCCTGCCGCCAGTACCGTCGACGCATTCCTGAGCCAGGACGAGACGCTCCCGCCCCATGTGCGGGCAGCGATCGAGCAATTGCTGCAGCGGCAACGCTCGCTCGAAAGCGAACTGTCCCGCCAGCGTGAGTTGCTGCAGGAATGGATCCTTAGCCAACTGACCTACAAGGCGCTCTATTGCCGTTACTCGGGCCAGTCGCTGGAGGCACCGCGCAGCGAGCTGACGCGCGAGAAAGACGAGGTGCGCCGGCGTATTCGCGAGCAGCTCCAGGCCGGGGGCGACCACACCGCCATTCTCGGCGAGCAGTCCCGCAGCCAGTCCAAATCGTAATGCCGACGTTGCGCGTGGGGGAGCCTCCCCAACCGACTCAGCTTGGCCGCAAACAGAGCCCGCATCAGAGCGCGGCCGTGGCGGAAGCTGGAATAGTCAAAGTGCTCAATGTCAGGGAGAACGTTATGGACCGACTGTGCAAGGCGGCGACACGCACCGCACAGGTGCTGGTCGTATCGCGCCACGAACCCTATGGATTTGACCCGGCCCAGTTCGGCTCCGGCTGGGAGATTCGCCATATTCAGCAGATCCGGGATCTGAGCCGGGTCGTACGGGGCAGCGCGCCGATGGCTGGCGTGCTCGATCTCGAGAGCGAATACAGCGATGCCGACCTGATGCAGCTCGAACAAAGCCTGCAATACCTGCACGTGATGTGGGTGGCGATCACGTCGTCGCGCATGCTGGAAGACGAACGCGTGCGGCGCTTGATACGCGACTACTGCGTGGACTACGTGCGCACGCCGTTCTCGTTCAGCGAACTGCTCTACACGCTCAAGCACGCGCACGGCATGGCCTGCCTGCATGGCGCCCGCAGCCACGAACTGATCGGCCACGGACCGATGATCGGCGAGTGCGCGGCCATGCGTTCCATGTTCCGCTCGCTAGCCAAGGTGGCGCACAACGAGGCGCCCGTATTTATCTCCGGCGAGTCCGGCACCGGCAAGGAGCTGGCGGCGCAAGCCATCCATGAAGCCTCGAGCCGCCGCAAAGGTCCGTTCGTGGCGATCAATTGCGGCGCAATCCCGCCGCACCTGGTGCAGTCCGAATTGTTCGGCTACGAGAAGGGCGCGTTCACCGGCGCCAACCAGCGCAAGATAGGCTGGATCGAGCAGGCGCAGGGCGGTACCCTGTTCCTCGACGAGATTGGCGACCTGCCCCTGGAAAGCCAGGTAGCCCTGCTGCGCTTCTTGCAGCAAGGCACTATCACCCGGCTAGGCGGGCACCAGTCGATCCCGCTGGATTTGCGCATCATCTCGGCGACACACGTGGACCTGGTGGCGGCCCAGTCGGACGGTCGCTTCCGCGCCGACCTGTTCCACCGGCTATGTGTGCTGACCCTGTCGATCCCGCCATTGCGCGAACGCGGCGAGGACATCCTGCTACTGGCCAACTCGGTACTCGCCGAACATGGCCACGAGGCGCACCGGCGCATTCGCGGATTTTCGCCGTGCTCCACCCAGGCCATGATGCAATATGAGTGGCCCGGCAATGTACGCGAACTGATCAACCGGGTACGGCGCGCCATCGTGATGACCGATAACCGCAAGATCACCGCGGAGGACCTGCAGCTGCACGGTGGCAGCGACTCACCGCGCAAGACCCTGGATGCGATCCGCGAAGAGGCTGAGCGTGAGGCGATCCGTACCGTGATGGCAAGTCACGGCTTCCATGTGGTGCCGGCCGCGCGCGAACTCAACGTCTCGCGGGTCACGCTATACCGGCTGATGCACAAGCACAATATCCGTATCGAAGCGCGCCCCGGCGCCGGCGACTAACAACACATCGCCGCAGAAGCGGCATACAGGACGGAAGCGGGCTGCGGCCCGCCTTTTTTTTGGGGGAGGGGACGGGAGCGACCTACCCGATTCAGAACGTATAAGGGAAGCGCAGCGTCACTGTGTAGTTCGCCGCGTCGGGTGTCAGCCCGAGGCCGATCGCGGCGCTCACCGACCAGCCTTTGGTAATCACGTGATTCAAGCCGAAGGTCATGGTGGCCACATTGGATCGGCTGCCGATCACGGTCTGCGTAACGCCGGCGGTGGTGACCTGCGTGCTGCCCGAAATGGAGGCATTGAAGGCCAGCGACATCGACGTGCGGTCGTTTAGCGCGAGCGCGAGGCCGCCGCCAAAGCCGAACGTGTCGCCCAGCTTGACGTCGGCCGGCGTGACCTGTCCCTGCACCGAGGAAATATCGCTCACCGAGCGCTTGATGTTGTAGGTGTAGCTGGCATTCACGAACAGCACCACCGGGTCGTAGGTCTTGAGCAGCGACAGGCCGGCGGTAACGGCCCATACGCCGTTGCCCGTGGGCAACTGGTCGGCGATATTGAGATTGTTGTTGTTGGGGTCCGCCGGAACCAGCTTGATGCCGAACGGCGAGCGCCCGGTGGGTGCGCGTACGCGGATGCTGCCGACGACGTCGGGTGCCGCGCCGCTCTCACGCAGGAACTGATAATACAACCCCATGCTGATGTCGCCCGGCGCTGCCGTGCTGAGCGTCGCGTCGGACAGGTTCGAGGCGGAGCCGCCCGCACCGCCGGAGAGGAAATTGGTATTGCGGTAGATGAGCGGCAGGTCGAAATCCATCGAAAAGCGGTCGGAGAGACCATAGCGCGCGATGGTGTCGTAGGTGAGCGTGTACGACTTGGTCTGGTTGAGATTGATGGTGCCGAGGAAGATGGCATCCAGTGCCAGGAAGCCGGACAGCGACAGCGCGCGCCGGTCGTAGTAGCTATAGATGAAACCGCTGTCGATGGTCAGGCGCCGCTCGAATAGCGGCGCGTGCTCGCTCTGGTAGACCAGATCCTTGCTCTGCACGCGTGCCTGCTGCTGGGTTTCGCGCGCATCCGAACCCACTACAGGGGTATCGCTGCCGGAAGTCGCGGTGGCTGCGGCTGTCGCGCCAGGTGTGGCAGGGCTGGCCTCTTGTGCCAATGAGGGAACACCGGCGGCGGTCATGGCACCACCAGCGTTCCCCTCGGCACTGCTCCCCGTTCCCCCTGCCACCCCTCGTCCGCGCGCCCCGACCATTTCCAGGTCGTTCAGGCGCTGCTCGAGAGCCTTGATGGTCTTTTGCTGTTGCTCGACCAGATTCGTCAGCCGTTCGATCCGCTCGTCTGTGCTGGGCTGGACGCTGACCTGGGCCCACGCGCCAGTGGAGATCAGGGTACCCGCCAGGGTACCCAACAGAGCGAATTCGTTCTTCATCTTTCCCCCCGGAAATCTGAATGGGCGCGATGCGGGTGCGCCAGCCCTTGCATGGTGGATTATCGTCGCATCGTCGCCATCGCCGCTAGTGCGTCCCGCATGCTGGTTTGGGTCAGTTGCCGGCTTGACAGTTGCTGCACCTGCAGCGTGATGTTGGTGAGGTTGAGCACTTGCTGCGCGTCGCCGGTGATGCGCGCGGTCTGCATCAGGCTGCCGGTCTGCGCATTCTGCGTGGCGCTGCCCGCGGCCGATTGAATGGCCACCGAGACGCCACCGCCAGCAGCGATCGTGGCGCTGGCAGTGATGCCGTTGCCCTGAGCTACTTGCGGTGCCGGGTTGCTGTTGCCCGTCGCCGCCTGGATGGGCGCGGTCTGCGTCGTGATGGTACTGACGTTGCTGGCTGAGTTGGCGTCGCCCGCGATCTGCGTGACCTGGCCCACGCCCGCCACCTGCACTGCGGAGCTGGCCACGCCGCCATTGCCCTGCACGTTGCCAGGCGCCAGGCTCTGCACCTGCGCCGACAGGCTGGCGGTGGCCTGGGAAACCGCCCTGGCGGCGGCCAGGTTGGCGGCCGCCACGCGCGCGCTCGCCGTCGCGATCGCCGTGTCGTTCTGCCAGCGCGAGACCATCTCCACCACGAAGCCGCTGACCAGGCTCGCACCCATGTATTTGCCGCGCACGGCCGCCAGTTCGTCGTCACCGACGAGCTCTGCCATGACCGGCGAGGCAACCACCTCGCTCAAGTCGTCCGTCACGGCAGAGGCGCGGGCGGCGGCCGATGCGGTCAGCGCCACGCTGGCCGAGCAGCTCAGGCAGAGGAGGCGAAGCGCGGCGTCCATGTCAGAAGTAATCCATCCGGATCAGGCCAAAGTCCAGCGCTGCGGGCACCATGCCGCCGGCCAGCGCGGCGTTGGTCCGCTCGCGCAAGGCAGGCGCGGTGATGTTGAGCAGCGGCGAGTTCGGGTCGAACGGCCGGCCGACGATGGCGAACACCAGGCCGTTCCAGTTGGCCGCGAAGTCCTCCTCCTTGATGATGCGGTTCCCCAGCGCAGGGTCGGCGACAAACACGCGCCCGTCTATTGCCTTGCGCACCACCACGAAATGCAGGTAACCGTTGACGTCGAGCAGGGTGATGACCGGGATCTTGAGTTGCCGCAGGGCGCTGTAGTCGACCCGGAAACCTCGTCCGCGCAGGCCGAGCGTCTCCACGTAGTTGCGCATGTCGAGCATGGAGAAGCCGTTCTTGACCACGGTGTCGGCGTCGGCGATGCGCAGCATGTCCTCGACGATCCTGGGCTCCGCCAGGTCAAAGCCATAGCCGTAGCGAAGCAGCGTACCCACCGCGGCCGCACCACAACTGAAGTCAAGTTGCTGGCGCATCATGTTCTGGTAGCGCATCTCGAGCATGCTCTTGACAGGCTTCCTGAGCATCGGCTGGCCGTCGATGTCGATTGTCATCGTGCTCTGACCGTGAGCGCCGAGTGCCGCTGCTAGCAGTACGCATGCCCCGGCCATGCGGAATAGCGCGCGCATGACACATCCCCCCGTTGGGCGGGATGAGCCGGTACCCCCCGGTACCCGGCTCTCCTGCCGCGTTTATCCTGCTTCAATGGGCCGCGGTGGAAATCGCGAGCCCGTTGCTCTGCACGTTGCCGGCGCCGGCGGCGATGTTGACGCCGATATTGCCGACTGCGTTGACCAGGGCGCTGCCACTGAGCGTGGCAGCGTTGCTCGGCCGGCAGCCGCACATGGACAGATCGTTGCCGTAAGTCGTCTGGTCGTTTGAGGCGGTCGCCTTGGCCAGCACGCCGACTGGCGCACCGTTGCGGCCACCGCTGTTGCCGCTGCCCGTATTGACCGAGGCGGCCAGCGAATTGCTCTGCAGGTTGCCGGCGCCGGCAGCGATGTTCACACCGACATTGCCCTTGGCCCCGGCCAGCATGTTGTCGCCCATGCTGGCGCTGTTCGCCGCGCCGACCATATGCACGCCGTTATCCCCGGTCTTCTGGCTGGAGAAAACCTGCGCCGAGGCGAACACGTCCGACGCATCGATGCTGGCCAGCGCGGCCTGGTTGGATTGGCCATTACCCGCGCCTGCGGAAATGTTCACGCCGATATTGCCCTGCGCATTGAACAGCGCGTTGCCGCCGCCGGATGCGCTATTGCTGGACGGGCCGATACGCACGTTATTGTCGCGCGCGCTCTGCTGGCTGTTGACCACCGCGCCCGACTCGGACTTGAAGCGGATGTCGCCCCAGGCAAAGCCGAAGCCACGGACGTAGATGTCGTTGCTGATGGCGGTCTGGTTGAAGATATCGGCATCGTCCGGCCGATCGAAATAGCTGAAGCCGCCCGCAAACGCGCTGGTGGAAAGCGCGGTTATCGCTGCGATGGCGAGGATTTTCGTTTTCATGATTTTCTCCTTCCCTGCTTAGAAAAAAGTGCCCGCCGGGGGACGGAGCACAAAAACGTTGGACGAGACATTCCCCGATCCTGCCGTCTGGTTCAGCTGCACCAGGCCCGTCGCGTTGCGGTAGGCATCCGGCTGGATGACTGCCTCGCGGGGTCCCGCTGCGTGGCCCGCTGAACCCGGGCGACTCCCTCCGGCCGATTCCGCGGCGAGCAGGCCGTCGGAGATGGCTTCGATCCTTACGCTGGCGGCCGGCGCCAGCACTGCCGCGTTGCTTTGCAGGTTGCCGTTGCCGCTGGCCACGTTGGCGCTCAGCAGTCCGCTGCCATTGGCGAATGCGCCGTTGCCGATCTGGCTCACGGCGCCGCCCGCGGGCACGGACGCGCCAGCGTGCTGGCGCGACTGCACCGTAGCGCTGCCAATGTCCGCGATGGCAGCCTGGTTGCTTTGCGCATTGCCGCTGCCGGCGGCCAGGTTAACGGCGGCACGCCCGGCAACGCCGGCGAGCGCGCCCGTATCGATGCGCGCGCTGTCGGTGTCGGTGCCCTGGGCGTGGGATGGGAGGCTGGCCAGTAAAAGGCTGGCCAGAACGGCAGCGTGGGTAAGGGTCATGGCCGGCCTCCCACCGCGAGCGGCGCCAGCCCGCGCATCAGGGCGCCGCTCATGTTGCCGGTAGCTTGCGCGATCTGGCCGGCGATGCCGCCCGAGACGCCTCCAGCGCCACTGCCGTTGGCCAGGCCCTCGATCTGGCTGGATACCACGACCAGCCGCCCGGTGGCAGACTGGCTGGTGCCGGACACGGCGGTGCCGCCGGTGCTGCGGCCCACCGCGGCAGCGAGATCGCTGTCGGTCAGGTCGCTCACCACGGCGGCTGTGGATTGCTGGAAACGGGCGGACGGAAACGGCTCGACAGCGGCTGCTACCGGCATGTCCCCCTGCGGAATGCCGCGATAGGCAATGTGCGGCTCGACGCTGCGCAGAACGACGATATCGCCTGGATCTGCACTCGCGGAGAAGGAAGCAAAGGCGGCGACAAAAGCTGCAAGACCGAGGGCGCAGGCCGCGCCAGTCGATACGAGCGCCTTCGTGCCGTCATTCGCGCAGGCGGCTGACGCATGGCAGAACTCACTCCCGCGTTGTAGGACTCGTCGCGTCATTTTTTTATATCTCCCTCTGCGGAGTAGAGCGACAAGCGTGCCAATACCCTGGGATCCAGCGCTGGCAAGGGTTTGCGGGTGGGTTGCCAGATCGTGTGTAAGTTCCCCGCAAAAGGGGGGACATTTTGGTTGCAGCACTGAAACACGCTGTTGGCAGTGAAGCCGGTTGTAAGCTATTGCCGATCTACCGCCCAGCCATGATGGATCAGGCCAGACGCCGCGCCATGTGTGCCCCGACGGGCGGGCGGGCGCCGGTTACATTGCTGAAACAAGGCCGGCGGTGGCTGGCGCGCCCGCCTGCCTTTGCTGCCGGCCGCTTTTGTGCCCCGCAACCCCCGTTTGCCACGCGCAACGCCGTCCGCGGGGTGCGATGGTCCCTACGCAGAAACGGGTACGCCCTGAGCTTGCAGGAGCATGGGTGCCACGCAGGCCGCACCGGCCACGCTGGCCTGCCCTGCGCGGTTGCGAAGCTGGCGATGCGCTCAGGCTGGCGCGCCTGGCAGACCCTGCGCTGTGCCGCCGGCGTGTTGCGCGGGTCCGCTGGAGATCGGCTTGGGGCCCGGCTGGCTGCGTTCGCAACCAGCGGCGGCGAGCAGGCCGAGCGCCAGGAAGACGGCGGTCCCGAGGCGGTGGATAGTCCTTCTGTTCATGGTGCCTCCTTCCGACTGTCAAAGGGTTGCGTGCTGGAGGACGGTGCTTGCACGTTGGGGATGGCGCTCAACGGTCCGGTGACGCCGTGCGCGCGCGGCGAAATGGCGCCTTGCCCGTCTTTCAGTCTAGCTGCTGGTGCCGGGATCGGGCCAAAACCGAGCCGCGGGCGGCTTGGGCAAAGCGTGCGATGGGCGGTATCATGAACCTTGGAGCGGATAACAAGACGGGAGATGGCTGCATTGGAGTCGCATCATGTTGCGCTACGCCGTGGTTTTCTTCGTCATCGCCGTGATTGCCGCCTTGTTCGGCTTTGGCGGCATTTCCGCCTGGGCGGCCGCGTTCGCCAAAATTGTCTTCCTCATCTTCATCGTGCTGTTCATGGTGTCGCTGATATGGGGCCTGAGCAAGGACCGGCGCTAGCGCCGCCTATGACAACGGCGCTCATGGCCCCGCCCCTGCGGGGCCGCTCGCCGGCGCCGATCAATAACGGGATCCACGCGTGAATCCAGCCGATTTCCCCGACCGGTCCCTGGACCACAAGCCGCCCAGGCAACGCCCGGGCGGCAATGGCAACTGGTTGCCCAATCGCCATACCGCCGCGCGCACGGTCAGCGTGGTGCTGGCCGCGATACGCTCGTGGCTGGCGCACCGTGCCGCCAGCAAGGGCGCGGCGCTGTCCTTCTATATGCTTTTCTCGATGGCGCCAATCCTGGTGCTGGTGATTTCCATTGCCGGCCTCTTCTTCGGCGCGGAGGCGGCACGCGGCGAGATATTCGCCCAGATCGAGGGCCTGGTCGGCGCCCAGGGCGCGGCGGCCGTTCAGCAAATCCTTGCCGCCACGCATCGCGCCGGCGGTAGCGGGGTGGCCGCCGCCATCGCCACCGGCATCCTGTTCGTCGGCGCCACCAGCGCCTTTGCCGAGCTAAAGGGCAGCCTGGACGAGATCTGGCAAGCGCCCGTGCCGCAAGGCGCGGGCTGGCAGCAATTGCTGCGCGCGCGGTTGTTGTCGTTCAGCCTGGTGCTGGTGCTGGGCTTCATGCTGCTGGTGTCGCTGATCGTCAATGCCGCGCTGGCCGTGATCGACCGGTTCTGGGGGCAGTTGTGGACGCAATCGTGGTTTGCGCCGGTCGCCGAAGCGATCTCAACGGCATTTTCCTTTTGCGTGGTCACTTTGCTGTTCGCCGTGATCTTCAAGATGCTGCCCAACGCGCGCATCGCCTGGCGCGATGTGATCATGGGGGCGGTCATCACCGCCCTGTTGTTCGCGGTGGGCAAGCGGCTGATTGGCCTCTACTTGGGCAATAGTGCCGTGGCTACGTCTTACGGGGCGGCCGGCTCGGTGGTGGCGCTGATGTTGTGGGTGTATTATTCGGCGCAAATTTTCTTCTTCGGTGCCGAACTCACTCGCCAGTACGCGCTGCAATTCGGCAGCCTGAGAGGGCAAAGCGGCAGCGTGCCGCCCGATCCCCGCGCCGCTGGTCCCGCGAACCGGTAAAATACGGCCCGATTCCCTTCGTGCATGCCCGCAGTGCCCGGCCCCCGACCGCAAGCTGATGGTCGCGCCGGCCCCTGGCGCCGGTCCGCTGCGCCCCGGGCCCTTATTTCATCTTCTGTTTGCCGAATCCACTGCCGTGAGCTCGCTCGTATCCGAAATTGCGCGTCGTCGCACCTTTGCCATCATTTCGCACCCTGACGCGGGTAAGACGACCCTGACCGAAAAACTGCTGTGGTTCGGCGGCGCCATCCAGGTCGCGGGCGAAGTGCGCGCGCGCAAGGCCGACCGCCATGCCACCTCCGACTGGATGGAGCTGGAAAAGCAGCGCGGCATTTCGGTGACCTCCTCGGTGATGCAGTTCCCCTACCAGGAGAACATCATCAACCTGCTCGACACGCCGGGCCACGAGGACTTTTCGGAAGACACCTACCGCACGCTGACCGCGGTGGACTCCGCGGTGATGGTGATCGACTCGGTCAACGGCGTCGAAGCCCAGACCATCAAGCTGCTCAACGTCTGCCGCCTGCGCGACACGCCCATCATCACCTTCATCAACAAGCTCGACCGTGAAGGCCGCTCGCCGATCGAACTGCTCGACGAAATCGAGGACGTGCTGAAGATGCAGTGCGCGCCGATGACCTGGCCGATCGGCATGGGCAAGTCTTTCCGCGGTGTGTACCACCTGATCGACGACCGCGTGCAGTTGTTCGATCCGCACGGCGACAAGGGCACCTCGGCCATCGTCCAGGGGCTGGACAACCCGGAGCTGGACCGCGTGCTGGGCAGCCAGGCGGAGGAACTGCGCATCGAGATCGAACTCGTGCGCGGCGCTTCGCATGCCTTCGACAAGGACGCCTTTCTCAGCGGCAAGCAGACGCCGGTGTACTTCGGCTCGGCCGTCAACAACTTCGGCGTGCAATCGCTGCTCGACGCACTGTGCGCGCTGGCGCCGCCGCCGCAGGCGCGCCATGCCGAGTCGCGCGTGGTGGAGCCGCAGGAGCCCAAGTTCACCGGCTTCGTGTTCAAGATCCAGGCCAATATGGACCCGCGCCACCGCGACCGCATCGCCTTCGTGCGTGTCTGTTCGGGCCGTTTCGAGCGCGGCATGAAGCTGCTGCACGTGTCCACCGGCAAGACCATGGCGATCAATAACGCCATCACCTTCATGTCGCAGGACCGCAATACGACCGAAGAGGCCTATGCCGGCGACATCATCGGCGTGCCCAACCACGGCACCATCCGCCTGGGCGACGTGTTCAGCGAGGGTGAAGCGCTCAAGTTCACTGGTATTCCTTCGTTCGCGCCCGAGTTCTTCCGCCGCGCGCGACTGAACAACCCGCTGAAGGTCAAGCAACTGCAAAAGGGTTTGCAGCAGCTGGCCGAGGAAGGCGCCACGCAGATGTTCCGCCCGATCGCTTCCAACGACCTGGTGCTGGGCGCCGTGGGTATCCTGCAGTTCGACGTGGTGGCGCACCGCCTGGAGCATGAGTACGGCGTCGACGCGATTTTCGAGTCGCACGATTGCGCCACGGCGCGCTGGCTCAAGGGCGATCCCGCGGAGATCGACAAGCTGATCGAAAAGGCCGGCCATAACGTGGCGCTCGACGGCGCGGGCGACCACGTCTACCTGGCGCCCAGCATGGTCAACCTGCGCCTGACGCAGGAGCGCTTTCCCAATCTGCAGTTCATGGAAACGCGCGAGATCGTCTGAGGCCGGGTGTCATGGACGAACGCCGCCCTCGCCGGGCGGCGTTCGTCAGTTCACGCGCAGCAGGAAGTGCAGCACCAGCGCGCCGCCCGAACACAGCACCACCACATTGACCATGCGCAGAAACTGCTCGCGCGACAAGCGCAGCGTGATCCTGCGCCCGGCCCACAGGCCCAGCGCCATCGCCGGCGCCAGCATCAGCGCCAGCTTGAGGATGGCCGCGCCTGCATACACTCCCGCCAGCGCGAACAGCACCAGCCGCGTCAGCGTGCTTACGCCGATCAGCGTCGATTGCGTCATGCGCATCGCGTCCTTGCCCAGCCGTCCCGACAGGTAGATCGCATACAGGAAACCGCCGCTGCCGAACATGGCCGAGCAGATGCCGCCACCCAGCCCGAAAGGGAGCGCCGCGCGCGGCGTGAAGCCCGCCGGGCGCCTGCCGGCAAGCGACCAGACCGCGTAGGCCATGGCGAACATGCCCAGCAGCAGCGGCAGCAGATCCGATTGCAGCTTGAGCAGCAACGCGGCGCCCGCCAGGCTGCCGGCCAGCATGCAGGGCAGCAACCGGCCAAGCTCGGCGCGGTCCGCGGCGCGGCCATCGCGCAGCAAGGCAAAGGCGGCGGCGCTGCAGTCCATCAGCGCCAGCAGAGGCACGATCTGGCTGACCGGCATCAGGTAGGCCAGCAGCGGTCCCGCCACCAGCGCGGTGCCAAAGCCCGCCATGCCGAAGATCACATAAGCGCCGGCGATTGCCAGGCACATGGCGAGGTAGGCCGGCAGGGAAAAGCCAGGGAGCAGGAAGGAAAGGGAGGGGAGTTCCACGATAGGCTGAGTCGGGGTTGCGTGACCCACAGCATAGGGACGCGCCCGCCGGCGGACCAATATCAAAGCGCCCCGCGATCCATCGCAAAGCGGCATGGCAGGGTGCTGGGCGCGGCGCCCGCGCCATGGCACACTGCGCGCGTGCGCCGCGCCGGCGCCAATCCAGCCATCGCAGTCCGCAATCCCGGCTCGCGGCCCCGCGCACGACCCGGCCCGGCATGAGCCCGTCCTTCAATGAGCCTGTCCCTGAATGAGCCCGTCCCTCAAGCAGTTGCGCTATTTCGTGGAAATCGTCGATGCCGGCAGCTTCAGCCTGGCCGCCGAGCGGCTCTTTATTGCCCAGTCGGCGCTGAGCCGGCAGATCAAGGAACTGGAGGGCATGTTGCAGGTGGCGCTGCTGGTGCGCAAGGCGCGCCATGTGGAAACCACGCCGGCCGGCCGCGCTTTCCATGAAGCCGCCCGCCGCATCCTGGCCGAGCTGACCGAGGCATCGGCGCAGGCGCGCCAGGTCGAGCGCGGAGAACAAGGCACTGTGCGCTTGCTGCATTCGAGTTCGGTGCCGCTGACGCCAGCCTGCACGGCGGTATTGCGCGCGTACCAGTCCGGACATCCGGGGATTCGTCTTGAAATCTCGCAGGCGTCCAGCGAACAGCAGGCGCTTGAGATCGAGGAAGGCCGCGCCGATCTTGGCCTGGCGCGCGAGYCGCTGCTGCGCCGGCTGCCCCGCGTCAACGTCGATCCGCTCTACAGCGAACGTCTCGAACTGGCGGTAAGCAGCGCGCACCCGCTGGCGCGGGAGGACCAAATCGCGCTGGAGGCCTTGCGGGAGCAACCTTTCGTGTCGCTGCCGCATGCGGATCGCGGCGGCCTGAGCCAGCGCGTGGCGCAGTGCTGCCTGGCGAGCGGCTTCTACCCGCGCGCCGCCGCGGCGATCTCGCGCAAGCTGTCGCAACTGGCGCTGGTGGAGGCCGGGTTTGGCGTGGCCCTGGTGCCGGCTTCGCTCGGGCGCATGGCGCCGCCGGGGGTGCGCTTCGTGCCGCTGGCCGATGCCGGCTGCGACACGCGCGTGGTGCTGCTGTCGCGGCGCGATGCCGCGCCAGCGGCCGCGGCGCTGGCCAGCAGCCTGCGCATGGCGCTGCCTGCTCAATAAGCCAGCGAGGCCTGGCTGGTCCTGCACCTTGGAGTCATTGGGGCTATCGAGCCAGTTGCCTACCACGGTAACGGTATTGAGCGCGCTTTCGGCGCTGAAAGCGCCAGTGGCCTGCGGTGCGGTTGCGGCATCGGGTGCGGGCACGGCGCCAGGGTGGGTGTCGGCCGCATGCGCGGGACATGGTCAGGCAAAGCAGGACGGTGCCGATAGCGGCGCACGTGAGCGAGACGGTGGGCTGCAAAATGGAATTCCCGGGAATGGGGCGGGAAAGTCAGGGTGCCGCCACATCGAGTGGTGCATTATGAATACGAATGATTCTCGAAACGAATCGCATTTTTTCGCTCTGTAGCGATATTGCATCATTGTTGATACATGGCGGCGGCGTACGGACACAATGCATGCGCCTGCATGCATCGCGGGGCTCGGATAGAATCCGAAACTTGCGGGAACTGGTCTGGGAAATTGCCTGGGAAATGGCCCGGTAGCCGGTGCGTGGTTTTGGCTGCCATGCGAGTCGTTTCAGGCGCTTTTCAGCGTTTCCCGCCGAGTGAGACAAGCCAGCGCTTTGCCTCGCCGCCCGCCCCGTCATCACCGCCATCCATGCCGACCCCTGCTACTGCTCCGGCCACCGCGCCGGACTCTGTTTTTCGCGACCCTTCATTTCGGCTGTTCTGGTTTGCCCGCCTGTGCACCACCATCGGCTATCAGATCTTCACGGTGGCCGTGGGCTGGCAGATGTATGACCTCACCCGCGATCCCTTCATGCTCGGCATGGTGGGCCTGGTGCAGTTCCTGCCCTCGGTGATGCTCCTGCTGGTGTCAGGCCATGTGGCGGACCGTTTCGACCGGCGCCTGATCGTACGGACCTGCCAGACGCTGGAAGCGCTGATTGCGGTGTCGATGGCGGTGGCGAGCCTGAAGGGCTGGATCACGCGCGATCACATCTTTGTCTTCGTGGCCCTGATCGGCGCCACCCGCGCATTCGAGACGCCGACGCTGCAAGCGCTGCTGCCCAGTGTGGTCACGCCGCGCCAGCTTCCGCGCGCAGTGGCCTTGTCCAGTTCCGCCACGCAGACGGCCATCATCATCGGCCCCGCGCTGGGCGGCTTTGCCTATGTGGCCGGCCCCGGCGTGGTCTACGCCATCAGCGCCACGCTGTTCGCCGTGGCCGCCTGCCTGGTGAGCGTGCTCAAGCTGCGCCAGGCCGCGCAGCGGCTGACCACGCCGGTCAGCATCGCCACGCTGTTTGCCGGTTTCTCCTATATCCGCAGCCGTCCGGTGCTGCTCGGCGCGATCTCGCTGGATCTGTTTGCCGTGCTGCTGGGCGGCGCCACCGCGCTGCTGCCCATCTATGCGCGCGACATCCTCCACACCGGGCCCTGGGGCCTTGGCCTGCTGCGCTCGTCGCCCGCCGTCGGCGCGTTGGTAACCGCGCTGTGGCTGGCACATCACCCGATGAACCGCCGCGTGGGACGCGTGATGTTCGGCGCGGTGGCCGTGTTCGGCGTGGCCACCATGGTGTTCGGCATCTCGCACTGGTTGCCGCTGTCGATGGCCGCGCTGGTCATGCTCGGCGCTTCCGACATGATCAGCGTAGTGGTGCGGTCCACCCTGGTCCAGCTCGATACGCCCGACGATATGCGCGGGCGCGTGGGGGCCGTCAACTCCGTGTTCATTGGGGCATCCAACCAGCTTGGCGAGTTCGAGTCGGGCGTCACGGCCGCACTGCTCGGACCGGTCGGCGCGGTGTTGCTGGGCGGCATCGGCACACTGGTGGTCGTGGCGGTGTGGATGCGCCTGTTCCCCTCGCTGGCCTCGCGCGACCGCTTGCACGATCACCCTTTGACGGCCTGAACGCCGGCCGGACAGCGCCCTGCGGTCCGGTCGCACCGGTTGATTTGCCCCTCCCGCACCAAAAGCGTACCCAATTCTGCGTGCCTCGACGGTGCCGTCCGGGCGCCGGAATGCGCCACTCTCCGATCCCGCACCACGCCGCATGCGCCGGAAATATGGTGCTTGCACCGCTTTGTCGCGCGATGCCATGCACGCATAAAAGTATCTGAAATGGCATTCAGGCGAATTTTTTTGAACCGGTGCGAGCCCTTGTCCACCAAGGGCTCGCGCCGGTTCGGCCGCCTGCCTCCGCGAATTTCGGGGAAACCAAAGCCCCATTCATCTGTCCTGAAAGTATCCCCAATTTCAATCAACTGTAGGTGATCGTCAGACATCCGGTCAGACGGTCGCGGGCAGACCAGAACACCGCGCCATGAGAAAACAATACACGGCGCGGTATTTGGGCTTTGGCAGTCCCATTGGACGTCCCGATACCGCCAGTGACAGGAGAGCGTCCGGATATGTGTGGCATTGCTGGAGAATTACGTTTCGATCAGGTCATGGCCGACCTGCACGCCGTCGCCGTCATGACGCGCGACCAGGCGCCGCGCGGCCCCGACGGAGAAGGCCTGTTTAGCCTGGGCAGCCGTGCGTTCGGCCATCGCCGGCTGCGCATCATGGATTTGTCGCAGCGCGCGCACCAGCCCTTCATCGACAACGAACTGGGCCTGGGCGTCGTGTTCAACGGCGCGATCTACAACCACGATGCGTTGCGCAAGGAACTGGCCGCCCAGGGCTACCGCTTTGCCTCGACCGGCGATACCGAAGTCATCATCAAGGCGTGGCATGCATGGGGGCCGGCCGCGCTCCACCGCTTCGCCGGCATGTTCGCCTTCGCCCTGTGGGAGCGCGATTCCGGCGTGACCCACCTGGTGCGCGACCGCCTGGGCATCAAGCCGTTGTACTACTCGGCCACGCCGCAGCGCCTGCGCTTTGCTTCCACGCTGCCAGCCTTGCTGGCCGGCGGCGATATCGACACCACGCTTGACCCCGTAGCGCTGCATCACTACCTGAGCCTGCACGCCGTGGTCCCCGCGCCCCACACCATCCTGCAAGCGGTGCGCAAGCTGCCGCCGGCCACGCATATGACGGTGCAGCCCGACGGCCGCACCGACAGCCGCACCTGGTGGCGGCTGGATTTCCGCCAGAACGCAGACGATCTGGAAAGGCCGTTCGAGGCCTGGCGCGATCTCACGCTCGCCACGCTGCGCGACGCCGTGCACCGCCGCACCGTGGCCGATGTGCCGGTGGGCGTGCTGTTGTCCGGCGGGGTCGACTCCAGCCTGATCACCGGTTTGCTCGCAGAAACGGGTACGCCCGACCTGCGCACCTACGCCATCGGCTTCGAGACCGTGGGCGGCGAGGCTGGCGACGAGTTTCGGTACTCCGACCTGGTGGCCAGGCACTTCGGCACCCGCCACGAGAAGATGATGATTCCGGCGGCCGGCCTGCTGACCGCGCTGCCCGACGCCATCGGCGCCATGAGCGAGCCGATGGTCAGCCACGACTGCGTGGCCTTCTACCTGCTGTCCGCCGCCGTGGCGAAACACAGCCGCGTGGTGCAGAGCGGGCAGGGCGCCGACGAAGTTTTCGGCGGCTACCACTGGTACCCGCCGCTGGCCGGCAACACGGACGCGGACGGCGGAGTCGCCGCCTACCGGCACGGCTTCTTCGACCGCAGCCACGACGAGATGGCGGARCTGCTCGCGCCGCAATGGCTGGCCGACGATCCCAGCGGCCGCTTCCTTGCCGCGCACTTCGCCCAGGCCGGCGCCGACAGCGCTATCGACCGCGCGCTGCGCGTGGACACCACCGTGATGCTGGTGGAGGACCCGGTCAAGCGCGTCGACAACATGACCATGGCGCACGGCCTGGAGGCGCGGGTGCCCTTCCTCGACCACGAGCTGGTGGAACTGGCCGCGCGCATGCCGGCACGCCACAAGGTCGCCGCGGGCGGCAAGCATGTGCTCAAGGAAGCGGCGCGCCAGGTGATCCCGGTCGCGGTGATCGATCGCCCCAAGGGCTATTTCCCGGTGCCGGCGCTGAAGTACCTGCGCGGCCCGTTCCTGGATTACGTGCGCGGCTACATCAGCAGCGATCGCGCGCGCAGCCGCGGCCTCTACCGCGACGGCGTGGCCGACGCCATGCTCGACGCGCCCGATAGCCATATCACCCCGCTCAAGGGCTCCATGGTCTGGCAGATCGCGCTGCTCGAAGCGTGGTTGCAGACGCGCGGCATCTGACCGGCGCAGCGATGCACCGACAACACGCCAGCCTGACGGGACGCTGCACGAGACACCAACAGGAGGAAGACCCACATGCCATCCACCAACCTTGTCAGCCTTTCCGCGCGCACCAGGGCTACCGGCCGRATCGCGCCCTCGCCGCATCCCGCCGGCGCGATGCATGACCCCGCCGGCGAGGATCGCACTGGCGTTGCCACCCCGCGCAGCGCCGGCGAGCCGCCGGCGCCGGTGTCGACCCGCCCCAATGCGATGATCGATTGCGGCTGGGGCCGGCTGATGTTCGCACCGGCCTTCGGTTCGCCGGCGCTGCTGGCTGCCGAACTGCAGCAAGAAGCGCCGGGCCGGCGCGATATCGCGTTCTACGTGGACGCGCCGCAACTCGTGCTCGCGCAAGCGCCGCAGACGCTGTTCCTCGATCCTTCGCTGCTGTTCCGCCGCCGCCTCGATGTGCCGCTGGACGATATCGCGCCATCTCCTGGCGTCACCATTCGCCGCCTCGCGACCCGCGCCGACATCGCTGCAATCAATCGCCTCTACGCCATGCGCAAGATGGTGCCGCTAGACGCTGCCACCGTGTGGCGTCAACGCGAGCAGGAAGCGGTGGTCTACCTGCTCGCCGAGGATGAGCAGAGCGGCGAGATCGTCGGCTCGGCCATGGGCGTGGACCATGCGCTGGCCTTCGGCGACGAGCAAGGCGGCAGCAGCCTGTGGTGCCTGGTGGTGGATCCGCAGACCCACCTCGCCGGCGTGGGGCGCTCGCTGGTCACGCACCTGCTCGCGCGCTTTGCCGAACGCGGCAGGCGGTCGCTCGACCTCTCGGTGCTGCACGACAACGAGCACGCCATCGGCCTGTATCACAAGCTCGGCTTCAGCCAGCTCGATGGCTTTGTCATCAAGCACAAGAACGCCATCAACGAGCCGCTGTTTGCCGGCAGCAGCGAGTGCGACCAGCTCAATCCCTACGCCGCGCTGATCGTCAAGGAAGCACGCCGGCGCGGTATCGGCGTGGACATCGTCGATGCCGCCAGCGGCATCTTCGGCCTGCGCTTCGGCGGACGCGAGGTGCTGTGCCGCGAATCGCTTTCGGAGCTGACCGGCGCGGTGGCCATGACGTGGTGCCAGGACAAGGCGCTCACGCGTGCCCGGCTGGATGCGGCGGGCCTCGCGGTGCCGCGCCAGCGGCCCGCGGGCAGCGAGGCAGACAACGCAGCCTTCCTTGGTGCCTGCGGCTCGGTGGTGGTCAAGCCCGCCTGCGGCGAGCAGGGGCGCGGCATCAGCGTGGACGTGCGCGACACCGCGCAACTGCCCAGCGCTATCGAAGCCGCGCAGCGCGAAGGCGGCAACGTGTTGCTGGAGTCGTTCTGTCCCGGGCAGGACTTGCGCATCGTCGTGATCGGCTACGCGGTGGTGGCTGCCGCGATTCGCAAGCCGGCCGAAGTGGTGGGAGACGGCAAGTCGGATCTCAAGACGCTGATTGAGCGCCACAGCGCGCGCCGCGCCGCTGCCACCGGTGGCGAAAGCCGCATTCCGATGGACGGCGAAACCGGGCGCTGCATCGGCGCGCAAGGCCTGGGGATGGCTTCGGTGCCGGCGGCCGGCCAGCGCGTGCCGGTGCGCAAGACCGCCAACCTGCATACCGGCGGCACGCTGCACGACGTCACGGCGGAACTCCATCCGGTGCTGCGCGAAGCCGCCGTTACCGCCGCGCGCGCGTTGCGCATCCCGGTGGTGGGACTGGACTTTCTGGTACCCGCGCATGACCAGCCCGAGTACGTGATCATCGAAGCCAATGAACGCCCCGGCCTGGCCAACCACGAACCGCAGCCGACCGCCGAGCGCTTTGTCGACCTCCTTTTCCCGTTCACCGCCTGACCGCGTTCCCTGGCGTACCAACCTCTTCCGTACCAACTTCTTCCTGAACCGAACCATGAACCCGCCCGCATGCAGACACTGACAATCGACGCTTACTACCTCAAGACCACGCTGCTGGAGTTGCTCGCCATCCCCAGTCCCGCCGGGCTGACCGACGAGATCGTGCACTACACCGCGCGCACGCTCGACAGCCTGGACATTCCGTACCAGCTCACCCGGCGCGGCACCATCCGCGCCACGCTGCGCGGCAATCGCGCGCAAGCCGGGCTCGGCCCCGACTGCGCTATCGTCGCCCATCTCGATACGCTTGGCGCCATGGTGCGCGAAGTCAAGCCCAACGGCCGCCTGGCGCTAGCTCCCATCGGTACCTGGTCCAGCCGCTGGGCCGAAGGCGGGCGCGTGACACTGTTTACCGAGAGCGGCCGGCATCGCGGCTCGGTGCTGCCCTTGCTGGCTTCGGGTCACGTATACAACGAGGCGGTGGACACGCAACCCGTCAACTGGGACCAGCTCGAACTGCGGCTCGACGAAGATGCCGCCACGCCGCAAGCACTGCGCGAACTCGGTATACAGGTGGGCGATTTCGTTGCGTTCGACGCCAACCCCGAGATCCTCGACAACGGCTTTATCGTCTCGCGCCATCTCGACAACAAGGCCGGCGTCGCCGCGGTACTGGCCGCACTCAAGGCCGTGCGCGAAAGCGGCGCGCCGGTGCCGATGGACTGCCACGCCGTGTTTACGCTCACCGAAGAAGTTGGTTCGGGCGCCACCGCGGTGATCGAGGACGACGTCAGCGAAGTGATCGGCATCGACATCGGCCCGGTGGCGCCGGGGCAGGGCGCGAGCGAAAATGGCGTGACCATTCCGCTGATGGATTCGGCCGGACCGCATGACTATCACCTTACGCGCCGCTTGCTGCGCCTGTGCGAAGAGCACGGCATCCCCAGCCATCGCGACGTGTTCCGTTTCTACCACTCCGACGCGGGCGCGGCGGTCACTGCCGGGCACGATGTGCGTACGGCGTTGCTTTGCTTCGGCGCCGACGCCTCGCATGGCTATGAGCGCACACGGTTGTCCGTGCTCGTTCATCTTGCCGAATTGCTCACCGTCTATATTCAGAGCGGGCCAACCTTGCCGGAGGACCGCCAGCGCCGCATGGGCTCGGTGGCTGGCTTCTCGCATCAGCTCGATCCCGGCCAGCTCGCGCGCAGCGAAACGCCGTTGCCCGACGCAGGCGAACTGGCGCATCGCCGGCGCGGCAGCGTGAGCCGCGCATGACCAGTCTTTCCAATTTGATTGCCGGAGCCGAATCCATGGACCTCAACTTCATCGAGCCCAGAAAGCTGGAAGCAGCCTGGACCTACCTGCTGCAACTGGTGGTGCAGCAGGGCCTGAACTGCATCGCCGCCGTCCTGATCCTGATACTGGGCTGGTGGATCTCGGGCCGTGCCCGCGCCGCCGTGCTGCGCGCATTCGACCGCCCGCGCGTCGATGCCACCTTGCGTCCCATGCTGGCCAGCGTCACGCAGTGGATCGTGCGCGTGATCACGATTGTGCTGGTGCTGTCGCAATTTGGCGTGCAGACCGCCAGCATCATCGCCATGCTCGGCGCCGCCGGCCTCGCCATCGGGCTGGCTTTGCAAGGTACGCTGCAGAATATCGCCGCGGGCATCATGCTGGTGCTGCTGCGGCCGTTCCGCGTGGGCCAGTACATCGATGCCCAGGGCGTGGCGGGCACGGTGCGCGAAACCGGGCTGTTCATGACCGAGCTGACCACCTTCGACGGGGTTTGCCTGCGCGTGCCCAACGGCAAGATCTGGGGCAGCGCCATCACCAACTACAGCGAGAACCCCACGCGCCGCCTCGATATCGAGGTCACGGTCACCTTCGGCGCCGATATCCAGGCCGCGCTCGATGCGCTGCGCACCATGCTCGCCGCGGAAGACCGCGTGCTGGCGGACCCGGCCGCCGAGGTCATGGTGATCAACTACGCGGCGCAAGGCGTGACGCTTAATGTGCGCTGCTGGCTTGCCGCCGTGGATTACTGGACCGTACGCTTCGCGTTCTACCACCGCATCAAGCAGGCGCTGGAAGCCGCCGGCTGCGCCATCGCCGTGCCGGTGCAGGAACTGCGCGTACCCGACGATGCGCAACTCGCCGTGCCCGCCGTGGCCAATCCCGCGCGCAGGCTGAGCTGAACCGTCTGGCCTGATCGTCTTCCGCCGCCGGGGCGCGCAAACGCCCCGGCGGCGATTCTGTTTTGTGGCGCGCCCTCGTGATGCCGCCGCACTTTCACCCCTTTGGGTCGCTCACGCTTGTCCAGGGCCCGCTACCCGAGCGGCGGACCCTGGCATGTCATCAAATCTGGAACTGGCATTGACGTTTGACTCCACGCCCGCACTGAACCCCGCACTGAACCCCACACGGAACCCATCACATACATCCCCGCGCTTTCGCGCCGTGGCGCCGCCAYGCGAAAGCGCATTTTCCCCCGGCCTGCGCCGCAAGCGCGCACTGGCGCGCTGTCTGCCGGCGCTCGCCTGCGCCGCCGTACTGGCCCCGGCCGCACCGATGGCGCACGCGCAGGGCAGCCTCACGCTGTATGGCTTTGCCGATGCCGGCATCTTCCGCCCGGCGCCGGGACAGCCGGTCCAACTCGGCACCATGCAGCGCAGCTTCATCGGCCTGCGCGGCAGCGAGCCGCTGGGCGGCGGCTGGGCCGCCACCATGAACCTGCAGACACGTTTCGACATGGGCGACGGACGCCTTGAAGCCAGCGGTGCCACGCCGTACTTCCAGGGCGAATCCACCGTCGGCATCCGATCGCCCTATGGCGACCTGCGGTTTGGCCGCGCGCTGACGCCGATGTGGCAATACGACTGGCAGTACGACAGCTGGGACAACTTCAATCGCGTCGGCTCGGTGGCCTGGTTTGTGTACCACCCGTCCTATCGCACCGATCCGTACCACAACGGTCCGGCGGGAGAATATTCGCGGCTGAACAACGGGGTGTTCTACGATTCGCCGAAATGGGGTGGCGTGCATGTCCACGTCTCCGCCGGCGTGGAAAAGAACGAGACGCCGGATGCCGCCGGCAACCGGGACCGCACCCGGCCGCTGGCCGCTTCGCTCAACTACGACGCGGGACCGTGGTCCGCCATGCTCACCGCCGAGCGCAATTCAGCCCGCGACAACACCTGGTTTGCCGGGCTCGCCTATGCCTTCAGCGCGGTGCGGCTGATGGCGTCGTATAGCCAGACGCATCTGAGCGCCGCCAGCCAGGCGTTTCTCGGCGATGCCAGCGCGAAACGCAGCGCGGCCACCCTCGCCGCGAACTGGCGCGTGGGCGCCGTCACGCTGAAGCTCTCCGGTGCGCGGGATTTCCAGGGCTACGGCCACGCCGGCACGACCGGCTACGTCACCAGCGGGCTGGACTACGCGCTATCGAAACGCACCACGCTGTATGGCGCGGTGTCGTATCGCCACAGCCGGCAGGCCAGTGGCGGCACCGGGTTTGGTGCCGGCATCAGCCATAGTTTCTAAGCGGGGCGCTTCAGCCCTCCTGCGCGAACAGCGAGCACGCGCCCGCCTCGGCCGTGCTGACATGGCGCCGGAAGTTTGCAAACAGGTCGCGTCCCACGCCGTGCCGGTTGGCGGTGAGATCGGGCGGCGTCACGTCGCGCGCGGCCCACTCCGCTTCCGGCACCATCACCGTCAGCACACCGGTGTTCGCATCCACGCGCATCGGGTCGCCGTCGCGCACGCGGGCGATGCCGCCGCCGCTCAGTGCTTCGGGGCAGACGTGGATGGCGGCCGGTACCTTGCCCGATGCGCCGGACATGCGCCCGTCCGTCACCAGCGCCACGTGGAAACCGCGCTCCTGCAGCACCGTCAGCGTAGGCGTGAGCTTGTGCAGCTCCGGCATGCCGCAGGCGGCCGGCCCTTGCCATGGCAGCACGGCGACGAAGTCGCGCTCCAGCTCGCCGCGCTTGAAGGCGTCGATCAGCGCATCCTGCGTATGGAACACCAGCGCTGGGGCCTCGACCACATGGTGCTCGGGCTTGACCGCCGAGATCTTGAGTACCGCGCGGCCGATATTGCCGTCGAGCAGCTTGATGCCGCCCTCGGGCGCGAACGGCTGGCTGGCAGAGCGCACCACGCTGTCGTCCAGCGGCGCTTCCGGCCCGTCGATCCAGGTGAGCCTGCCATCGCGCAGCACCGGCTCGCGAGTGTAGTCCGCCAGCCCCTTGCCCACCACGGTAGTGACGTCGTCGTGCAGCAGCCCGAGCTGCAGCAGTCCGCGGATCACCACAGGCAGGCCACCTGCGGCCTGGAACTGGTTCACGTCCGCGCTGCCGTTGGGGTACACGCGCGCCAGCAACGGCACCACTTCCGATAGTTCGGCGAAATCGTCCCAGCTCAGCACGATGCCGGCGGTGCGCGCCATCGCCACCAGGTGCAGCGTGTGGTTGGTGGAGCCGCCGGTGGCCAGCAGGCCGACGATGCCGTTGACGAAGGCGTGCTCGTCGAGCACGTCGGCCACGGGCGTATAGCGCTCGCCGCCATGTACCAGGCGCAGCGCCTGCCGCGCGGACTCGCGCGTGAGCGCCTCGCGCAGCGGCRTGTTCGGATTGACGAAGGCGGTGCCGGGCAGGTGCAGGCCCATTATCTCCATCAGCATCTGGTTGGAGTTGGCRGTGCCATAGAAGGTACAGGTGCCGGGGCCATGGTAGGACTGGCTCTCCGCCTCCAGCAACTCGGCGCGGCTGATCTTGCCCTCGGCATAGCGCTGGCGCACGCGGGCCTTTTCTTCATTGCCGATGCCCGTGGTCATGGGTCCGCCGGGCACGAAGATGGCCGGCAGGTGGCCGAAGGACAGCGCGCCCATCACCAGCCCCGGCACGATCTTGTCGCACACGCCGAGGTACAGCGCGCCGTCGAACATCTGGTGCGACAGTGCCACCGCCGTGGACAGCGCGATCACATCGCGCGAGAACAGCGAGAGATCCATGCCGTCCTGACCCTGCGTCACGCCATCGCACATGGCGGGTGTGCCGCCAGCGAACTGCGCGGTGCCGCCCGCTTCCAGCGCGGCCTCCTTGAGCCATTGCGGATACTCCGCCAGTGGCTGGTGCGCCGACAGCATATCGTTGTAGGACGAAACGATGGCGAGGTTGGGGCGCTCCTGCGCCTTCAGGCGGATCTTGGCCTGCTCTGGCATGGCCGCCACGGCGTGCGCCAGGTTGGTACAAGAGAGATGGGCGCGTTCCACCTTCTGCCCCGCCATGGCGCGGGTGCGGTCCATGTAGGGCTGGCGGGTGCCAGCACTGCGCGCCACGATACGGGCGGTGACCCGTTCCAGGACTGGGTGACTTGGCATGGGGATCTCCTGCGTGGGGATGTCTTTTTTCAGCCTAGCGCACTTTGGGGCGGGGTGCACGTATGGTGCGCTGCAAGTTTTTCCTGCAAGTGCTAGACTCCGCTCCATTCTCTGGAGTTCAGGCAACATGAAGCAAGCAGCGCAACGCACCGCCATCGCAGTATTTGCCGCGGCACCTTACGGTGAACGCGTGCTGCTGGCTATTCACGCCTAGTCTTCCGAGCGTCCGCCCGGAAGGCTGCAAGGCCGGTTCCGGGAGTGACGAAACAGCATATCGCCAACCCCGGACGGCCCGCAGGCCCTCCGGGGTTTTGTTTTTTTGTTTCGCCACCATCTGACACGCCATGCGTACCTACGACAAGCTGATCGCCACGATTCAAACCGGCCAAGGGAACGGGAGCTTGCGCTCGTCCCTTGGTGCGGTAACGGCGTCGGCTGGCGTAGCCACCGAGAAGGTTGCGTGCCGCATGCGGCATGCCGGCGCCGCCCCGCAAGCGATCCCATAGCCTCCCGGCCGCACATGCAGTCCGGGAGGCCTCGCAGATCGCCTCCCAGGGACCCAAGACACCCTGGCAGGCACACACCCGCCAGGGTGTTTGCATTGTAGGCAGCCCATCATGGAAAGCAGAAAAGAACGCAGGAACGAACGCAGAAACCTCAGGAACATCGGCATCATCGCCCACGTCGACGCCGGCAAGACCACCACCTCGGAACGCATCCTGTTCTACACCGGCGCCAGCCACCGGCTGGGCGAGGTGCACGACGGCGCCGCCGCCATGGATTTCGATCCGCAGGAGCAGGCGCGCGGCATCACCATCAACAGCGCGGCCACCACCGTGTTCTGGCGCGAGCACCAGATCAACCTGATCGATACGCCGGGCCACATCGATTTCAACATCGAAGTGAACCGCTCGCTGCGCGTGCTCGACGGCGCGGTGGTGGTGTTCGACGGTGTGGCCGGCGTGGAGCCGCAGACGGAAACCAACTGGCGCCTGGCGGACCGCTATCGCGTGCCGCGCCTGGCCTTCGTCAACAAGCTGGATCGCACCGGCGCGGATTTCCTGCGCGTGGTGGGCATGATCGAGGACCGCCTCGGCGTGGTGCCGCTCGTGCTGCAGTTGCCCATCGGCAGCGAGGGCGATTTCACCGGCGTGATCGATCTTGTCACCATGCAGGCCTTGCTATGGCAGGGCGGTGCGGGCACGACCGGATACGTGACGCAGGCCGTGCCGGCCGCGCAGAGGGAGCAGGCGGCCGTATGGCGCGAACGTTTGCTGGAAACCCTGGCCGAGCATGACGATGCCTTGCTCGAAGATTATCTCGCCGGCCGCGTGCCGGCCGGGGACGCGCTGCGCGCGGCCATCCGGCGTGCGACGATCTCCGGCGCCGTGGTGCCGGTGCTGGCGGGATCGGCCTTCAAGAACAAGGGCGTGGAGCCGCTGCTCGACGCGGTGACGGCCTATCTGCCGGCACCCGGCGAGGTGGATCGCCATGAAGTCAGCGCGGATGCGGACCAGCCGCTGGTGGCGCTCGCCTTCAAGGTGGTGCACGACGCGCACGGCACGCTGACCTTCGTCCGCCTGTATCGCGGCAGGCTTGCCGCCGGGGACACCGTGCTCAACGCCGGCAGCGGCAAGCGTGAACGCGTGGCCCGGCTGTACGAGATGCATGCCGACCGGAAGCAGGAGCGCGATGTTGCCGTGGCGGGCGATATCGTGGCGATCGTCGGCCTCAAGGCGACCATCACCGGCGACACGCTGACCGATCCGGCGCATCCCGTAGTGCTGGAGAGCATCGAGTCGCCCGAACCGGTGATCGACGTGGCCATCGAGCCGAAATCGCAGGCGGACCAGGCTGGCTTGTCGCGCGGCTTGCAGGTGCTGGTGCAGGAAGACCCGAGCCTGCGGCTGCGGCAAGACCCGGAGAGCGGCCAGACGCTGTTGTCCGGCATGGGCGAACTGCAACTGGAAGTCACGCTTGAAAAATTGCGCACGCGGTTCAGCGTGGAGGTGACGGTAGGCCGCCCGCAAGTGGCTTATCGCGAAACGCTGACCCGCGCCGCCGATGCGCGCTATCTGCATCGCAAGCAAAGCGGCGGGCCGGGCCAGTTCGCGGAAGTGCTGCTGCGTTTCGAGCCGCTGGCGCGCGGAGAAGGCCTGCAGTTCGAGAGCCGCATCACCGGCGGCGCGGTACCGCGCGAGTTTGTGCCGGCGGTGGAAGCCGGTATCCGCCGCGCCGCAGCGCAAGGCCTGCTCGCGGGCTACCCGGTGGTCGATTTCAAGGCCACCCTGCTGGACGGCAGCTACCACGAGCGCGATTCCTCGGCGCTGGCCTTCGAGACCGCGGCGGCGGCGGCCTTCCGCGAAGCCGCGCGCGATGCGCAGCCGATGGTGCTGGAGCCGGTGATGGCCGTGGAGGTGGTGACGCCCGCGGATCATGTGGGCGACGTGATCGGCGACATGCACCGGCGCCGGGGCCTGGTGCGGGGGCAGTCGCAGCGCGGCGGCGATGGCAGCGGCAACACGGTCGTGGTTGAAGCGCATGTGCCATTGGCCGGCATGTTCGGCTATATCGGCAGCTTGCGCGCGCTGACCTCGGGGCGCGCAAGCTTTGCGATGCAGTTCGATCACTATGCGGTGGCGCCAGCGAAGGCGGTGGCGGAGATCGCCGGCTGACGGCAGGCGTTGAACGGGCGGGCACCAGTCTGGTGTCCGCCTTTTTGTTCAGCGCCGGCTTCCCGGATCGGGGCTGCCAACCTCGGCGTTCCTCCCGTACTCCTTCAAGTAACTGAGCACGCCGCGCACCGCCGCCGACATCGGACGCGAGCGCCGCGTCAGCAACCCGAGATTGACCATCGACACCGGCAACTCCACGGGAAGCACGGAGACCATCGCATAACGCGCGTAATACTGCGCAACGTCGTTCGGCACCACGGAAATCATGTCGGAGGTTTCCATCATGGCGGTGGCGGCAAGAATGGACGCGGTCTCGACGATATCCAGGGCATCGATCATCCCCGCCTGCGTCAACGCACTCTCGACTCTCAGCCGCATCGGGCTGCCCACGGGGTGAAGAATCCAGGTCATCGGCACCAGGTCGCGCAGCGCCAGTGGATCGAGCCTGGTCAACGGATGGTCCGGCCGCGCGATCACCCGCATCTGCTCGCCCCTTTCGAACAATTCAATGTCCAGGTCCGGATGACTGAGCCGGTCGGGCAAGCGGCCCAGCACCACATCGAAGTCCCCGCGGATCAGCGACGGAAGCAGGGTGTCGCTGGTCCCCACCTCAATGGCAATCCGCACCTTCGGGTTAGCGGCCTTGAACGCCAGCAGCCCGCGCGTCAGGATCGTCGGCACCGGACCCATGACGGTGCCGATCCGCACCAGGCCCGAGGCGCCGCGGCCCAGTTCCGCGATTTCCGCTTCTGCATGGCCGAATTCGTGCGTGACCCCCTGGGCGAAACGGATCAGTACCTCGCCGTAGAGCGTCGGTTCCATGCCTCGCGGAAGGCGCTCGAACAACTGCACGCCGAGTCTTTCCTCAAGCTGCTGCARCAACAGGCTGGCCGCCGGCTGGGTGGTGTGCATGGCCGCCGCGGCCCGGCGAAGGTTGCGGTGTTCCGCCAGCGCGTTGATCAAGGCGATCTGCCGGCTTGAGATCTTCAGCGGTGCAAACGCTTTCGCCGATTCCGGGGAGGGTTCGGTGGGCTCGGGTTTCACATCGGTTGGCTTCACATTGAATAGATACCAATTTTGATATCGATATATATGAAAGCACGATTATGCAGGTATCAATAGGGGCTGTACAGTCGACGCGTCCCAGATGGCCAGGATGTCCCTGACGGCCCCAACAACCAATCAGCCGAGCGTCAAATGCGTATTCGAATTACCCACCTCAGCGTCCACGACATTCGCTTCCCGACGTCCAGAACCCTTGACGGCTCCGATGCCATGAATGCGGCTCCGGACTATTCGGCAACCTATGTGGTGCTGCACACCGATGCCCCGCAAGGGACGGAAGGCCATGGGCTGACCTTCACCATCGGCCGTGGCAACGAGATCTGCGTGCTCGCCGTGCAATCCCTGGCCCCGCTGGTGGTTGGCCTGACCCTCGAGGAAATCACCTCGGACATGGGCGCCTTCTGGCGGCGGTTTGCCACCAGCGACAGCCAGCTGCGCTGGCTGGGGCCGGAAAAAGGCGTGATTCACCTTGCCACCGCGGCCATCGTCAACGCCGTCTGGGATCTGTGGGCAAAGTCAGCCGGCAAGCCGGTATGGAAGCTGCTGGCGGATATGACGCCTGAAGAACTGGTCCGCTGCCTGGATTTCAGCTACGTGACGGATGCGCTGACGCCGGAGGAAGCGATCGCGCTGCTCCGCCGCCAGGCCCCGGGCAAAGCACGGCGAGAGGCGCAGATGCTTGAGCAAGGCTACCCGGGCTACACCACCGCCGCGGGCTGGCTGGGCTACTCGGAGGAGAAGATGCGCCAGCTGGCGCGCGATGCCGTCGCGGCGGGATGGACGCACTTCAAGCAGAAGGTCGGCGCCGATCTGGAGGAGGATATGCGCCGCGCCACGATCCTGCGTGAGGAGATCGGCTGGGAGCGGACGCTGATGATGGACGCCAACCAGGTCTGGAGCGTGGATCAGTCGGTCGACGCCATGCGCCGCCTCGCGGCCTTCGATCCCTGGTGGATCGAAGAGCCGACCAGCCCGGACGATATTCTCGGGCACGCCGAAATCCGCAAGCGCATTGCACCCATCGGCGTGGCCACCGGCGAGCATTGCCACAATCGCGTGATATTCAAGCAGATGTTCCAGGCGCAGGCGCTGGATTTTTGCCAGCTTGACGCCGCGCGCCTCGGCGGCCTCAACGAGGTTCTGATCGTCGTGTTGCTGGCGGCGAAGTTCGGCATCCCGGTCTGCCCGCATGGCGGCGGCGTCGGTTTGTGCGAGTACGTGCAGAACATCTCGCTGTTCGACTACATCGCGGTATCCGGTTCGCTGCAAAACCGCGTGCTCGAATACGTCGACCATCTGCACGAGCATTTCGTCGAGCCGGTAGTGATTCGCAACGGCCGCTATATGCCGCCCCAGCGCCCGGGCTACAGCATCGAGATGCATGCCGGCACGCTGGAGCGCTACCGCTTTCCGGACGGACCGGTCTGGGCCGGCCTCGGCCCGGCCTGAGCCGCGGCGGCACTGGCGTGCCAGCACAAGCAGAACATCAATAAAACACCAATATCAGGAGACCCCATGCTAACTGCCGACGCTGTCGCGGCGCGCGTTGAGCCCTTGGCCGACGACGCACAGCGCCTGAACAAACTACTCATTCGCAAGCTGATGCCTTTGCTTGTGATTGTCTACGTGATCAGTTTCCTCGATCGCACCAATATCGCCCTGGCCAAGGCCAGCATGGGGATCGACGTGGGGTTGTCGGCGGCCTCCTATGGCCTGGGCGCCGGACTGTTCTTCCTGACCTACGCGCTGTTCGAAGTCCCGAGCAACCTGATCATGCACAAGGTGGGCGCCAGGTTCTGGATCACCCGCATCATGATCACCTGGGGCCTGCTTTCCGCAGGCATGGCATTCGTGCAGGGCGAGACCAGCTTCTACATCATGCGGCTGTTGCTCGGCGTTGCCGAGGCGGGCCTGTTCCCAGGCGTGATGCTCTACCTGACGTACTGGTTTGACCGCGAGCAGCGGGCCCGGGCTACCGGCTACTTCCTGCTGGGCGTCTGCGTCGCCAACATCCTGAGCGGCCCGCTGGGCGGCGCGCTGCTCCAGATGGACGGCCTGATGGGCCTGCATGGCTGGCAGTGGCTGTTCATCATCGAAGGGCTGCCGACCCTGGCGCTCGCCTATGTTGTCTGGAAGACCCTGCCGGATGGTCCGGGCAGCGCACCCTGGCTGACCGTGGAAGAACGCCAGCGGCTGCAGGCGCGGTTGGACGCGGAGCAGGGCTCTGGCGCATCCCAGCACCGCTTCACGGAGATGCTGCGCGATCCGCAGATCTGGCTGACCATTGCCGTGTACTTTTGCCACCAGATCACCATTTACACGGTCATCTTCTTCCTGCCGGGCATCATCGCGACCTACGCCAGCCTGTCACCGCTGGAGATCGGCGCGCTCAACTCCGTGCCCTGGGTGGCGGCTGCCCTCGGCGCCGCGATTCTGCCCCGCCTGGCGACAACGCCGCAGCGTTGCCGGCGGATGCTGTTCATCGGGCTCCTGACGATGTCCGCCGGCCTGGTGGTGGCCGCGATGTCCAATTCGTTTATCGGCCTGATCGGCTTCTCGCTGACGGCGTCCATGCTGTTTGTGGTGCAATCTGTTCTCTTTATCTTCCCTTCCAGCCGCCTGAGCGGCACGGCGCTGGCAGGGGGCCTGGCGTTCGTCACCACGTGCGGCCTGTTCGGCGGCTTCTTCGGCCCTTCGATGATGGGCCTGATCGAGCAAGCCACCGGCAGCACCCACAACGGACTGTTGCTGATCGCCGGCCTGCTTGTGCTTGCCGCGCTGATCAGTACCCGGCTGCGGCAGGGACACGAACAAGCCTGATCCGGTACGCATTGGAGACTACATCGCATATGGAGCCACTGACCTCTCTCGATTTGTCGGATGCACTGCCCGACGACGGCTGCGCCGGCATACTGGTGGGACGCGCCTGGGTGCCCGGGCGGATCTCCGGCCCATCGGTCGTCGCGATTCGCGACGACGGTGTCTACGATCTGTCGGAGCTGGCCTGCACCATCAGCGGGCTGCTCGAACTGGATGCGCCCGCCGAGCGGGTCCGGCGCGCGCCCGGCCGGCGGCTCGGCAGCCTTGCGGAGATCCTTCGCAATACCGGCCGCCCCGCGCGGGATGCGAGCCAGCCCCATCTGCTGGCGCCGTGCGACCTCCAGGTCATCAAGGCAGCGGGTGTCACGTTCGCGGCAAGCATGCTGGAGCGGGTCATCGAGGAGCAGGCGGGCGGGGATGCGTCGCGCGCCGATGCCGTGCGCCAGGAGGTGAAGGCCCTGATCGGCGACAACCTCGCGGCCGTACGCCCCGGCTCGGCGCAAGCCGATGCGCTGAAGCAACTGCTCATCAAGCAGGGGCTCTGGTCGCAGTATCTCGAGGTGGGCATCGGCCCCTATGCCGAGATCTTCACCAAGGCCCCCGTGCTGGCCGCGGTGGGCACCGGTGCCGATATCGGCATCCATCCGGAGTCCACCTGGAACAACCCCGAGCCCGAGGTCGTGCTCGCGGTCAACAGCGCCGGCACGGTGCAGGGTGCCGCGTTGGGGAACGACGTCAACCTGCGCGACTTCGAGGGCCGCAGCGCCTTGCTGCTGAGCAAGGCCAAGGACAACAACGCCTCTTGCGCCATCGGCCCCTTCCTGCGCCTGTTCGACGCTACCTTCTCGATGGACGATGTGCGTGCGGAAGAGATCCAGTTGCGCGTGGAGGGCGGTGACGGTTTCGTGCTCCGCGGCGCCAACTCGATGAGCAAGATCAGCCGGGACCCGCTCGACCTGGTGGCGCAGGCCGCCTCCCGCTGCCATCAGTATCCGGACGGCTTCATGYTGTACCTCGGCACCCTGTTCGCGCCGACCGAGGACCGCGATGYGCCCGGCTGCGGATTCACGCACAAGCTGGGCGACGTGGTCACCATTCGCAGCCCCAGGCTCGGCACGCTGCGCAACCGCGTCAACCTGGCGGACCGGGCAGAGCCCTGGACCTTCGGCATTCGCGCGCTGGTGAGCAATCTCGCCGCGCGAGGCTTGCTGTCGAATCCGCTGTAAGCGACATCCTTCGTATCACCGTCTCAAGAGCAAGAGGAACCACCATGCAGTCACCCGCCGCGAGGGAATGGCTTTCACCCACCATCAAACTGAGTCCGGCGGACGACGTGGTGATCGCACGCCAGCAGCTGATTCCCGGGACGCTCCTGAGAGACGAGGGCGTGACCGTCGCCGGCATGATCCCGCCAGGGCACAAGATCGCGCTGCGCCGCATCGAGAGCGGCCAGCCGGTGCGCCGCTATGGCCAGATCATCGGCATCGCGTCGCAGCGGATCGAGCCGGGACAACATGTGCACACGCACAACCTGGGCATGGTCGAGTTTGCCCGCGACTATCGCTTTGGCGACGCCGCCCCCGTGCCGGCCGCGAGCGCGGGCCCGGCCACCTTCCTCGGCATCCGAAGGGCCGACGGGCGCATTGCCACGCGCAACTACATCGGCATCCTGACTTCGGTCAATTGCTCGGCGACCGTGGCACGGGCCATCGCCGACCACTTCCGCCGGGATATCCACCCCGAAGCCCTGTCGGACTACCCGATGGTGGACGGCGTGGTGGCGCTCACGCATGGCGGCGGCTGYGCCATCGATTCGCAGGGCGAGGGCCTGGCGATCCTGCGGCGCACCTTGGCCGGCTACGCCAGGCACGTGAATTTCGCGGCGGTGCTGTTTGTCGGGCTCGGCTGCGAGACCAACCAGATCGGCGACCTGCTCGCCGCCGAAGGACTGGCCGGCAAGCCCGGCCTGCGCACGGCGGTGATCCAGGAAGCGGGCGGAACGGCACGCACCGTCGCGCTCGGCGTCGAACAGGTCAGGGCCATGCTGGCCGAGGCCAATCGCGTGGCGCGGGAGCCCGTCAGCGCCGCGCACCTGGTGGTCGGCTTGCAATGCGGCGGCTCCGACGGCTACTCCGGCATCACCGCCAACCCCGCGCTTGGCAATGCCGTGGACCGCCTCGTCGGCCAGGGCGGCACGGCCATCCTGTCGGAAACCCCGGAGATCTACGGCGCCGAGCACCTGCTCACCCAGCGGGCCGTGTCGCGCGCGGTGGGCGAGAAGCTGCTCGCGCGCATCCGCTGGTGGGAAGCCTATTGYGCCAGGCTCGATGCGAACCTCAACAACAATCCCTCGGCCGGCAACAAGGCAGGCGGGCTGACGACCATCCTGGAGAAGTCACTCGGTGCGGTCGCCAAGGGCGGCAATAGCCCGCTCATGGATGTGCTGGAGTACGCGCAGACCGTCCGGAGCAAGGGGCTTGTCTTCATGGATACGCCGGGCTACGACCCGGTATCGGCAACCGGCCAGGTTGCCGGCGGCGCGAACCTGATCTGCTTCACCACGGGGCGGGGCTCGGCCTATGGGTGCGCGCCCACGCCATCGCTGAAGCTCGCCACCAACAGCGCCGTCTGGCGCAAGCAGCAGGACGATCTCGACCTGAACTGCGGGACGATCGCGGATGGCGAGGAGACCGTTGACGAGGTCGGCGAACGCATTCTCGCCTTGATACTGCGGGTGGCTTCCGGCGAGCGCACCAGGAGCGAGATCCATGGCTACGGGCAGAATGAGTTCGTGCCCTGGCAGATCGGGGCGGTGACCTGAAGCCCGGCTGGTTCCAGTGTCTCCCGCGCCCGCTGCCCGGATCCGCCGGGCTACCTGCCGCGCCTGCCCCGGACGGCGCGCGCCGCCATCGCCTCATGCACCGCCTCGCGCACGCACCCGGCCAGCAGTTCCGACGCCGGCGTGCGTGACATGCGAGCCGAGCGGGCAATCACCAGGGGCTGCCGGATGGTCTCCTCGCGGATCGGCCTTTCCACCACGCCGGCTGTCTGCGCGGCCGACGGCGCCTGGGTGATCAGCAGGCACACGCCAAGCCCGTTCGCAACCATGCTCCGCGCGAGTTCCAGCGAGGTGGCGCGATAGCGCACTTCCGGCTGCAAGCCATACTGCCAGAACGGCGCCATCAGGAAATCGCGGCTGTGCGGCAGGTCGATCAGGATCAGCGGTTCGCCGGCCAGCTCCCGCAGCGAGATCGCCCCTCTTCCCCTGGCCAGTTTCGAGCCGGCCGGGACCAGTCCGTAGGGATGCAGTTCGGCGATGCGTTCGCGCTCGATCTCGCTGGGCAGCCCCACGTCGTAGGTCAGCGCGAATTCGATATGGCCGCCGTGCAGCCAGTCTTCGATCTGCGCCAGGTCGCCCTCGACGAAACGCACCGAGAGCCTGGGAAAGCGCTCGCGCGCGATCCGCAGCAGCACCGGCAGGTACACCGGCGCCAGCGTGCTGAACACGCCGATGTGCACTTCACCCGAGGCGGCATCGCCGCTCTGGTCCGCCTCGAACGCAGCCGCCGCGGCGAGGATCTGTCGCGCCTCGGCCAGCTTGCGCACGCCGAAGCGGGTCAGCGTCATCCTCGACCCCGCGTCACGCGCAAACAGCGCTTCTCCGAACAGCGCCTCCAGTTCGCGGATGGCAACGGAGATCGACGGCTGCGACACGTTCAGCGAGCGTGCCGCCGCCGTGGTGCTCCCGGCTTCCGCCGCCTCCGCGAAGTAGCGCAACAGGCGCAAGGAGAGTCTCATCAGGAAATCGTATAGGTACTAGTTGATATCAATATTTTACTTGATAGCTCCGGCTGCCCAGAATCCTGTCATCGGCGCGCAAGCCACGCCGCATCGCCCCCTCTGGCGGCGATCGCGCTGGCGAAGCCGCCCTGGCTATCTGGAGGAGTGTGAAGTGAACCATCCTGACCTGCCGCTTGCCGGCATCCGCGTGATCGACTTTTCGCGCGTGCTTGCCGGGCCTTACTGTACGGCCCTGCTCGGCGATCTCGGTGCCGAGGTGATCAAGATCGAGCCGCCGGGCGGCGACGACTACCGCGCGGTCGGCCCTTTCGTCGACGGCGAGAGCGGGCTGTTCGCCGCCATGAACCGCAACAAGCAGAGCATCGTCATCGACCTGAAGGCTGAGTCGGGCCTGGAGCTCGCGCGCTCGCTCTGCGCGCGGGCCGACGTGGTGGTGGAGAATTTCCGCCCCGGGGTAGCCGACAAGCTGGGCATCGGCTATCAATCCCTTCGCGCGCAGAATCCTTCGCTTGTCTACGCCAGCGTATCGGGTTTCGGGCAGACCGGACCCGAATCGCACCGGCCTGCTTACGACATCATCCTGCAGGCGATGTGCGGCCTGATGGACGCCACCGGCTCGCCGGACGGCACGCCGACGCTGCTTGGCGAAGCCGTATCGGATGTGGTGAGCGGCCTCTTCGCGTCGTGGGGCGTGCTGGCGGCACTGCTCTCGCGGGAGAAGACCGGCAAGGGCACGCACGTGGATGTGTCGATGTTCGATGCCACCCTGAGCCTGAGCGCCACGCTGGTCGCCCGCTACGCCGCGACCGGCCTGGCCCCGCGCCGCGTGGGCAACCGCCACCCTTCTTCCGCGCCGTTCGGCGCGTATCGCGCCGCAGACGGTTTCTACGTGGTGGCGGTGCTGAACAACAAGCTGTTCCAGACGCTTGCCGGCACGATCGGCCAGCCGGAGCTGGCGGCCGATCCGCGTTTCGCCGACGACCACTCGCGCTGCAACGCGGAGGGCGCCCTGCGGGCATGCATCGAGGGATGGTCCGCCATGCGCACGGTGGAGGAAGTGAACCAGTTGCTCAGCGCCGCGGGCATTCCGGTCGCCCCCATCCGCAATGTGAAGCAGGCAATGGAGAGCGACCACGCCGCTTATCGCGGCTTGCTCACCGAGGTTGCCGACGCGCGCGGCGGCAAGGTCCGCCTGCCGTCGCAGCCCGTGAAATTCTCCGGCTACGGCGCCAATCGCGTGACCGGCGCGCCCGCGCTGGGGGAGCACACGGACGTCATCCTGGAAACGCTCGGCATCGCTGGCGACGCTTTGCCGGCAGTGCGTGCCAGCGGCGCGCTGGGACCGCAGCCGCTCCGTCCCGCCCCGCACCATCGCCCGGCGGCTGGCGCCACACCGGAAGATACCAACATGGAGAATCAACATGCATAAACGATTGGGCGTGCAGCCGGGCGACCTCGAGATCGCCGACGCCATCGGGCGGTTCGCCCAGAGCGAACTCGCGCCGAAGGCCGCCGAGGTCGACCGCGATGAAATCCCGGCCACGCGCTATGTGCCGCTGCTCGCCGAACTCGGCGTGATGGGCATGAACCTGCCGGAGCGCTGGGGCGGCACCGACACATCGCCCGTCGCGCTGATCCTGTCTCTGGTCGAGATCGCCAAGGCCTGCGCTTCCACCTCGTCGATGATCGGGGCCCACTATCTCGCGACCGACTCCATCCTGATCGGCGGCGACGACAGCCTGCGCGAGCGCTACCTGCCGGACGCGGCGGCCGGCATCAAGCTCGGCGCATTTGCGCTGACCGAGCCGCGCGCCGGCTCGAATCCCGCGGACATGGCGACACGCGCCATCCCGGAGGGCGAAGGCTACCGCCTGCGCGGGGTGAAGCACTTCATCTCCAACGCCAACGCGGCGGACTTCATCGTGGTCTACGCGAAGACCGATCCCGAGGCCGGGACCCGCGGCATCAGCGCCTTCGTCGTCGACCGGAAGACGCCGGGCGTGGAAGTCGCCCCGGCGGAGAAGCTGATGGGCATCCGCGGCGCCCCCGCGCACGAAGTGGCGCTCGATTGCTTCGTCCCCGCCGCGAACCGGCTCGGCGCCGAGGGCAGCGGCTTCCGCACCGCCATGAAGGTGCTGGACAACAGCCGCCTGGATGTGGCCGCAACCAGCCTTGGCATTGCAGAAGCCGCGCTCGAAGCCGCGATCGAATGGGCGAAACAGCGCCACGTGGGCGGCGAGCCGCTTTCGCACAAGCAGGGCCTGCAATGGATGTTCGCGGACATGAAGACACGGGTGGAAGCCGCCTGGCTGCTGACCCTGCAGGCCGCGGTCAGGCGCGGGGCCGGCGAGCCCTTTACCGACCACGCCTCGATGGCCAAGCTCTATGCGTCGGAAACGGTGGCCTTCGTGACGGATGCCGCGTTGCAGATCCATGGCGGCTACGGATTCACGCGCGAGATGCCGCTGGAGCGCCTGGTGCGCGACGCGCGCATCCTGCGGATCTACGAGGGTTCCTCGGAAATCCAGCGCACCGTGATTGCGCGGTCCGCGCTGCGCTGAGCGATCGCCGGCGGGCAGCGCACGATCTCGAGCGGTGGCGGTTTGCCTTTATCCATCCTGATGGTCGGGCTGTCGACGGTGCTGGCGCTCTCCGATGGCGCCGGTTCAGACGTCGACGATCACCAGCGTCCCATGGCTGCCGGGCAGCACGGCATGCGCGATGCCAGCCAGGGCGAGATACATCTCTCCGGGCCGGACCACGACGGTTTCGCCCTCCGTCTGCAAAATGAGCTGTCCGCTCACGACAAACAGGCCTTCGTTGTAGTCGTGCGTCTCGGCTTCATACGCCTGCTCATCCATCCTGAGGATTTTGATGCGGGCGGTCCCGACCTGCCCCACGACGGAGGACTTCCAGGCGGCTGGCAGACCGGAGGCAAGGGCGTCAAACCGAATCAGCGGCACAAGCGTGTCTCCAGGTGCGGGGGGTTAGCCGCGCTTGGGAATATCCAGCCCCCTGACCACGGCCGGACGCGCAAGGAAGGCATCGAGCGCGCGCGTGACGTGGGGAAAATCCTTGATGCCGACCAGTTCGCCGGCTTCGTAGAAGCCGATCAGGTTGCGCACCCAGGGGAAGGTGGCGATATCGGCGATGGTATAGGTATCGCCCATGATCCAGGTCCGGTCCGCGAGGCGGCCATCCAGCACGGCAAGCAGGCGCTTCGCCTCCGCGACATAGCGGTCGCGCGGGCGCTTGTCCTCGTACTCCTTGCCCGCGAACTTGTTGAAGAACCCAACCTGCCCGAACATCGGGCCGATGCCGCCCATCTGGAACATGAGCCACTGGATGGTCTCGTAGCGGCCGGCGGCGTCCTGCGGGATGAACTGGCCGCTCTTGTCGGCCAGGTAGATCAGGATGGCGCCGGACTCGAACAGGGCAAGGGGCTTGTCGCCAGGGCCGTTGGGATCCAGGATGGCGGGAATCTTGTTGTTCGGGCTGATCGACAGGAATTCCGGCGTGTACTGGTCATTGGCGTCGAAGCGCACCAGGTGCGGCTCGTAGGGCAGCCCGGTCTCCTCCAGCATGATCGAGATCTTGACGCCGTTCGGCGTGGGCAGCGAATAGAGCTGGATCCGCTCGGGACGCAGGGCCGGCCATTTGTTGGTGACGAGGAATGCGGAAAGATTGGTCATGGAAATCCGTTCTGGCCGGGTTGGGCCGGGTGGGCTGGTTTGGCTGATGCGGTGAGGAGGATCGATTGGCTCAAGCCGTGACGGCTCGATGCCGATGGTCATCATCGCGGGGTAGGGCGGGAGATCGCCGGCGCGACGCCTGTCCGGGCAGGCGCAGGGTCACTTCGGCTTGTCGCCGTTGTCCGGCGAGGTGATGCCGGCGGCCACGAGGCAATCGCGCAGGTGCTTGATTTCCTGCTTGGCGCACACATTGCCGTGATGCGGGTGGTGCAGGTAAAACTCATACTCGTTGAGCACAACCCGGAAGCGCGCGCCCTGGATCGGCTCCACGCTCGCCCCCAGTTGCTGCAGCAGGGACTCGACTTCGCGCCAATGAATATTGTTGCTCAGCGGGTGGCTGAAGATGGACTGCAGGAGGCTGCGTGATTTGTGGCTCATGGCGCGGGTCAGGCATCGTCGGCGGCAATAGCCGTAGCATACAAGAGAGGGTGCGTTGCTGCTTGCATGTGCGTTGCGCAAGGTTTGCGCGCGGCGCCATTCAATCCTTGCCCATCGCCAGGTAGGCGCGCGGCGTGGTGCCCGTGTAGCGCCGGAACAAGGCGATGAAGCTGCTGACGCTCGTGTAGCCCAGCCCGAGCGCCACGGCGGTGACGCTTTYACCGGCAACCAGCCGCTGCATGGCCGCGAGCATGCGCAATTGCTGGCGCCATTGCGCCAGGCTCCAGCCGGTGTCGGCCTGGAAGTGGCGCGTCAGCGTGCGCCGGGCCATGCCGATGCGCGCCGCCCAGCCATCCAGCCCGGTGTTGTCGTCGGGGTTTGCCAGCAAGGCGGTGGCCATGCGCAGCAGGCGCGGCTCCTGCGGCATGGGCAGGAACAGGGTTTGCGCCGGCTGGCGGGTGAAGTCATCGGCAAACACCGCGAGGTAATGCTCGCGCACCGGCCCGGCTGGCGGGCCGGCCTGCACCAGCGTGTCGAGCAAGGCCGCCAGAAGCGGCGACAACCGCACCACCTTGAGCGCCGCAGGCATCGCGGCACGGCTCCAGGCCTCGTCGAAGTACAGGCTCATGCCGGTCATTGCCCCCTGAATGCTCGCGCCGTGCGATTCGTACGGCGGCACCCAGCCGATACAGCCGGTTGGCATCAGCCAGCGGCCGCCGCCGGCTTCGATCACGACCACGCCGGATTTCACCGTAAACAACTGCCCCTGCGCATGCTGATGCGGCACTTGCTCGCGCGAGGCGCCGTGCGCGAGCGGGCGGATTTCTCGTAGCGGCATCGGTTTGGCCCGTTTCGAACATAAGTTGGCATTCTATCGTTAGTTGGCAGTGCGGCAAGTGCCTAGACTGGCTGCACCAACCACCCCAGGAGCGATCCATCGTGAATGCCAACGTAAAAACGCCAACCCTCTCCGAACGCCTTGGCCAGCCGGTGCCCGACGTGCTCGACATGCTGACCGCCCTGCTCGCGGGGCAGGGCCGGTGGCTGCGTACCGGGCAACCGCTGAGCGCGCCGGCTGATTTCGACGCGTTGCGCGTGGCGTTCGATCACCACAGCGGCACCGTGGGTTCGGTGCTGAAAAAGACTCTCCTGGAGCGCTGGCCAGAGATCCCGTTTTCCGACAAGGAGCTGGAGAGCGGCGAGCAACAGGCGCCGGAATTTGCCGACGCCTACTGGGTTTGCGATCCCATCGACGGGGCCTTGCACTACCTGAGCGGCATGCCGGGCTGGACCATCGCACTGTGCCTGGTGGTGCGGGGCGATCCGGTCCTCTCGCTGGTGCACGATCCGGCCACTGGCCGCACTTATCGCGCGGTGGCAGGGCAGGGCGCCGATTGCGATGGCCAGCCGTTGCGGGCCAATGCGCGCTCGGCGCTGACGACGGCGCTGATTGCCACGGCGCATCCGAACTGGCCGGGGCAGGTGCGCAGCGATACCGCGGATTTCCTTGACCGTTTTGGCCGGATGTTGCCGCAGGTGTTCGGCCAGCGTGTGTACGGGCCTACGTCCTTGTTGCTGGCACTGGTGGCGCGCGGCGCGCTCGATGGCTACTGGGAGTGCGGGCAGGACTATTACGACTGGTTGCCCGGTGTCCTGCTGGTGAAGGAGGCGGGCGGCTCGGTGACGGCGCTCGATGGCAATCCACTGACCTGGGGTTGCCAGGGGATTGTGGCGGCCGGGGCGGCCATGCATGGCGTGCTGAACGCGGTGCTGTCGGGAGAGGGCGCATGAGGCCGGATGCGTTGCTGCCCGATGGGGTGGATGTGGTGGAGGTGAATGGCGTGACTGTGCGCAAAGGTAGCGTGGGGGCGTTTTTGATTAGCTGGCGGGTGATGAATGATCCGGGGGAGGATGCGGGTCGGCTGGCGGCGGCGCGGGAGGATTTGGTGGGGTTGTTGCCGGGGTTGAGGGCGATGGGGGTGTTTGATGCTTTTGCTGCGCGGGATCCTGGGTTGGCGGCGTTGATTGATGGGGTTGGTTAACGGTTGGCTAACTGTGGCTGCTTAACTTCAATTGCTTAACTTCAACTTCAAAGGCTTAAAGTCAAAGGCGGTTTCACCCCCCTGCGGGGGGCGACCTACTTTCTTGTCTTGCCAAGAAAGTAGGCAAAGAAGGCGCGCCGGATGGGKCGACCCCCTCCTCGTCGGCAGGCAAAAAGAGCGGCCGGGGGCCAAACTCACATCGCCTTAAGGTGTATTAGCTGGGACTCGATCTGACAGATAGTCGGGCTGTTGAATCGAGAAGCGCGACTCAATGCGGGATCAGTTTCTCCTTGGCGAGTTCCAGCGAGTCGAGGAAGGTGCGCATGGGCGTTTTGCCGTAACACCATCGCCCC
>NZ_JBFTLX010000026.1:0-51996 GCF_056396665.1 Cupriavidus sp. 05T313
CCATAACTACGACTCATAGAATCGGAGTTATGGAGGGGCTTGTGGCGCAGCCCGGCCCTTTCCCCCTTCCTTCACGGACCAAAGCCCGCGCATGGCGCAAGGAGGTCCAGCAGAGTGAAAGCACGTATCAATTCAACGGAGTGGCACGATGACCAAACGTATCCTGGTAGTTGGCGCCGGCTTTGCCGGCATGTGGAGCGCCCTGAGCGCGGCGCGCCTGATCGACCAGCAGGGAGAGACGGGCATAGAGATCGCGCTGATCGCCCCCCAGCCGGAGCTGCATGTGCGTCCGCGCCTCTATGAAGTGGGTGCCGCGCAGATGCGGGCGCCGCTCAAGGAGATCTTCGATGCGGTTGGCGTCAGGTTCATCCAGGGCACGGTGGAGCGGATCCACGCGGACCGCCACGAAGTCGAGGTGGTCGGCGTCGATCAGGTCCGCTCCACCGTGGCGTATGACCGCCTTGTGCTGGCTACGGGCAGCCGCCTGTTCCGCCCGCAAATCCCCGGCCTGGACAAGCACGCATTCAGCGTCGACCAGGTTGATGAAGCGGCCGAGCTGGAGGCGCATATCAAGCGTCTGGCCGACCATCCCGCATCCCTTGCGCGCAATACCGTGGTGGTGGCTGGCGGCGGCTTCACCGGCATCGAGACAGCCGCGGAAATGCCGGCGCGCCTGCGCGAGGTGCTGGGGGAGGACGCCGACGTGAACGTCATCGTGGTCGATCGCAACGACGAAGTGGCGGCCGAACTCGGTGCCGGGCCGCGCCCCGTTATCACGCAGGCACTCGATGCACTTGGCGTCAGCTGGCGGCTTGGCTCCGCGGTGGCATCCGTCGACGAGAATGGCCTGACCACCGCGGACGGACAACGCATCGATGCCAGGACGGTGATCTGGACTGCCGGCGTGCGCGCGAGTTCGCTGACGCAGCAGATCCCCGCGCAGCGCGATGCGTTCGGCCGCCTGCACGTGGACAGCAGCCTGCGCGTCAAGGGCGTGGACACCGTGTTCGCCACCGGCGACGTCGCCTATGCCGCGACGGACGATGAAGGCAACTACGCCGCGATGTCGTGCCAGCACGCGATGAACCTTGGCCGTTCGGCAGGACACAATGTGGCGGCGGATCTGCTCGGCCTTGCGCCGATCCCGTACAGCCAGCCGAAGTACGTCACCTGCCTGGACCTGGGTCCGTGGGGTGCGATTTATACCGAGGGCTGGGAGCGCGAAGTCAGGCTCGTGGGTGCCGATGCCAAGAAGCTGAAGAGCCAGATCAACTCGGAGTGGATCTATCCGCCCAGCGCCGATCGCGCGGAAGCACTGGCCGCGGCCGATCCGAACCGCATCGTGGTGGCGTGATCGGAAGCCCGGCAACGTTCGCTCGCGCGGCGTTGCCGGATGTCCTGATGGCAGGATAGCAAGGGCAAAGGTAAAGGCCGGACCGTCAATTGCGCTGACGGTCCGGCCTTTACCTGCTGGCGTCGGCCGAATCGCCTTGGCCTAGTCCCTGGTATCCGTGTCGCGGTCGCCGCGACGATGCGTGGCGCGGTCCGTCAGCCACTGCACCACATGCGGCCCGAAGCTGGCGTTTGCCTTGGCGAGGGTCCGTTCGGCCAGGTCGGCGAGGGTATGTTTTGACAGCTCTTGCCGCATGGCCTTTTCCGCCGCCTGCATCACCGCATGGATGGAACAGACGCCGCGCGTGGCCCAGGCGGGCGGCGCATCCTCGAACAGCGCGCAGCGCGAGCGGATCTCGCGGCAATCGAACAGTGCCTTGTCTCCGTCGATGGCTTCCACGACATCCTGGACGGTGATCTTCCCTGCCGGCCGCGCCAGCGAAAAGCCGCCGCGAATGCCCTCGGTTGCCACCACCAGGCCGGCCTTGGCAAGCTTGGTGAACAGCTTGGCGAGGTATTCGACAGGCACGCCTTGCAGGTCGGCGAGGTCCCGCACGCTGGCGCCTTTGGTGCCCGGCGGCGGGTCCACGAGGAACAGCAGGCAATGCAGTCCGTATTCGACACCTGTGCTGATGTGGGACATGACTTAACTAAGATGAATTGAATCGTAGTTTTAGCCTATAGGGAATCGATGCAAAGCGCAAGACGGTGCCGCCGCCCGCCATGCCACCGCGCGCCGGTCCGGCCGCGGGTCAGGCGATCGTATCGACCACGCCGCCATCCACGCGCAGCGCGGCGCCAGTGGTAGCCGATGCCTGGGGCGAGCAGGCATACACGATCATGTTGGCGACTTCCTCGACGGTGGCGGCGCGCTGGATGATGGAAGACGAGCGGTGCGTCTTCACAAAATCCGCCGCCACCTCCTCGGCGGATTGCCCCGTGCTTGCGATCGCGTCCTTGAGCATATCGGTGACGCCTTCGGACAGCGTGGGGCCAGGCAGCACGGCGTTGACCGTCACGCCGGTGCCGGCGAGCCGTTTGGCCAGCCCGCGCGAAACGGCGAGTTGCGCGGTCTTGGAGAAACCGTAGTGGATCATGTCGGCGGGGATATTCAGCGCCGATTCCGACGAGACGAACACGATCCGCCCCCATTTGCGCCCGGCCATCGACGGCGCATAGGCGCGCGACAGCCGCACGCCGGACATGACGTTGGTTTCGAAGAAGCGGGTCCACTCGCTGTCGGGCGTCTCGAAGAAGTCCTGCGGCTTGAAGATGCCCAGGTTGTTCACCAGGATATCGACCCGGGGGTATTGCGCCACCAGCCGGATGCAGGCTTCGGGGTCGGCAAGGTCACCGACGAAGCCCGCCACATCGGCGCCGGGCACGGCGCCGCGCAGCGTTTCCAGGGCCTTGCCCACCGTGGCCTCGCTGCGGCCGTTGACGATCACGCGGGCGCCCGCGCCGGCGAGCCCTTTTGCCGCGGCGAAGCCGATGCCGGCGGTGGATCCTGAAACGAGGGCGATCTTGCCCGAGAGGTCAATCTTCATGTTGATTCCTGGTTGGCAGGCATCCGGGACGGAGGCCGATTGACCCAGTGTATTGGCTCCGCGCAAATGGGCAAGGAGGTGCGGGGCGTACGACAGCAGGGATCGGCGTATCATCCACTTCCATCATGCATTGGAGCCCGGGCGATGAAATCCCGTTGGTCTGTTCCCACTGTCGCATTATCCGCAGCCGTGGCGCTGCTGGCTGGCTGCACCGGCCCGGTCGAGTTCTCGGCAGGCGGCCCCGATACCGTATCCCCGGCGAATCCGGATTCCCTCGACTTCGGTCCGATGGACCGCTCGATCGCGCAATGCAAGGCCGCCTCGCAACAGGCCGGCACGGGGCAGTGCGCCAAGGTGCGGGCCTATGAAGCGTGCATGAAGGGCAGGGGCTATTTCACGCTGATGGGTCCCGAGAACCCGTCCGGATGCGGCGAACCGTCCTGGCAACAGGATGTGCGCAAGCTGCTTCGCTGAGGGCCTGCCATGTGAGGGCCTTGTGCGCGCGTCCGGCGCGCCGCGGCGATCTGCGTGATGCCACACGATGCTTTGCGCTTCCCCTCGCGGATGTAACGCGAAAGCCGCAACGTTGTGGCGCAGGCCTCGCCAGCCCGGCCTCCCCGGCCCGCTTGCCGCCCGGCCTGGGCGCGCCCTTTCTCTGCACGTACAATCCCTGTTTTTACTTGATCTTCAGGCCCTGATCTCACATGACCACTATCGGCACCCCTCTCTCGCCTTCCGCGACCAAAGTCATGCTGCTGGGCTCCGGCGAGCTTGGCAAGGAAGTCCTGATCGCGCTGCAGCGGCTCGGCGTTGAAACGATCGCGGTGGACCGCTATGAAAACGCACCCGGACAGCAGGTCGCCCACCATGCGCGCACCATCGCCATGAGCGACCCGGAGCAGCTCAAGGCGCTGATCGAAGCCGAGAAGCCGGACCTGGTGGTGCCGGAGATCGAAGCGATCGCCACGCAGATGCTGGAGACGCTGGAAGCCAGCGGCGTGGTGCGCGTCATTCCCACGGCGCGCGCGGCGCGCCTGACCATGGACCGCGAAGGCATCCGCCGCCTGGCCGCCGAAACGCTGGGCGTGCCCACGAGCCCGTACAAGTTCTGCGATTCGCTGGAAGAACTGCAGGCCGCCATCGACGGCGGCATCGGCTACCCGTGCGTGGTCAAGCCAGTGATGAGCAGTTCCGGCAAGGGCCAGAGCAAGATCGACGGCGCCGCCGATGTCAAGGCCGCTTGGGACTACGCCATGGCCGGCGGCCGGGTCAGCCACGGCCGCGTGATCGTGGAAGGCTTTATCGATTTCGACTATGAAATCACGCTGCTGACGGTGCGCGCGATCGGCGCCGGCGGCCAGGTCGAGACGCAGTTCTGCGAACCGATCGGCCATGTGCAGGTGAGCGGCGACTACGTGGAAAGCTGGCAGCCGCATCCCATGCATCCCGCCGCGCTGCGGAAGTCGCAGCAGATCGCGCAGGCCGTTACCGCCAACCTGGGCGGGCAGGGCCTGTTCGGCGTGGAGCTGTTTGTCAAGGGCGAGCAGGTCTGGTTCAGCGAAGTCAGCCCGCGTCCGCACGACACCGGCATGGTGACCATGATCACCCAGTGGCAGAACGAGTTCGAGCTGCATGCGCGCGCCATTCTCGGCCTGCCGGTCAGCACCGCGCTCAAGAGCCCGGGCGCCAGCGCGGTGATCTATGGCGGCGTGGATGCGCAAGGCGTGGTGTTCGACGGCGTGGACGAGGCGCTGCGCGTGCCGCAGACCGAGCTGCGCCTGTTCGGCAAGCCGGAGAGCTTTGCCAAGCGCCGCATGGGCGTGGCACTGGCGTATGACGCCGATGTGGAAACCGCCCGCGTCCGCGCTAAGGATGCGGCGGGGCGCGTCAAGGCACGCACGGCCGGCTAAGGGCGCCACGGCAGGCTGGCGGCGAATCCAGGCGCTTCTATACTTCGAGGCATCGGCAACACCGGTGGATTGGCCAGTCCTGCTGCTGGGCCGCGGGTGAAGCCGGCGGCATGCGCGTATTGGCGCTCTCCGGCGGTGTGCCGGGGCCGGGACGGTGCGTGCGCGCCGAGTCCTGGCGTCCCACTGCCGGAGGTGCTGTCATGCCACTCGCTCCCCAAAACCTGCCAAGGCCCGGCGGCCCGGTCTTCCTGGCCGATGGCGGGCTCGAGACCACGCTGGTTTTCCTGGAAGGCATCGAATTGCCATGCTTTGCCGCGTTTCCGCTCGTGCTCAGCGACGAGGGGCTGCAGCGGCTGGAGCGCTACTTCGTGCCGTATCTGCGCACGGCCGTGGAGCGCGGGGTCGGATTCGTCCTCGATACGCCGACCTGGCGGGCCAACGCGGACTGGGGCGGCAAGCTTGGTTTTTCGCCACAGGCCGTAGCCGATGCGAATCGCCGGTCGGTCGCCTGGGCGGCGGGCCTCGGCGCGGCCTTTGCCACGCCGGATACAACGATCGTCATCAACGGCGTGGTTGGCCCGCGCGGCGATGGCTACCAGCCCGGCATCCGGATGAGCGAGGACGAGGCCCGCCATTACCATGCCCCGCAGATCGAGGCGCTGCGCGAGGCGGGCGCTGACATGGTCACTGCCGTGACCATGACCTATCCGGACGAGGCGATCGGCATCGTGCGTGCCGCAAGCGCCGCCGGTGCGCCTGTCGCGGTTTCCTTTACCGTCGAAACCGACGGCAAGCTGCCATCGGGCGACACCCTGGGCGCGGCGATCGAACGGGTCGACCGCGAGACGGCGGGCGGTCCGCTCTACTACATGATCAACTGCGCGCACCCGAGCCATTTCGAGGCAGCCGTCTCCACCGGAGAGCCCTGGACCGCGCGTATCGGCGGCGTGCGTGCCAATGCCTCAGCCAAGAGTCACGCGGAACTCGATGAAGCGCAAACGCTGGATGCCGGCGATCCGGTTGACCTTGGGGAGCGATATCTGGGGCTGTGCCGGCATCTGACGAAGATGTCGGTGCTGGGCGGATGTTGCGGGACCGATCACCGGCATATCGTCGCGATCTGCGATGCCGTATTGAGGCCCCCGGGGAGATAGCCACCGGGCAACGCAGGAAGCGGGCGCGATAAACTCCCCCCTTTCTCCTGACGGGATCCCCCAATGCCTGGCCACATTGGCATCGTTGCCTGCTCCGCCGAAGGCGCGGCGCTTTGCTATCGCACCATCTGCATGGAAGGCAGCCGCCTGCTGGGGGCGCATGCGCATCCCGAGATATCGATGCACACGCCTTCGCTCGCCGAGTATGTCAGGTGCCTCGATCGCGGCGACTGGGAAGCGGTAGGTGAGTTGATGCTCACCTCCGCCGGAAAGCTTGCCGGCATGGGTGCCGATTTCCTGATTTGCCCCGACAACACCATCCACCAGGCGTTGCCTTACGTGCTGCCGCGTTCGCCGCTGCCGTGGCTGCATATTGCCGAGGCAGTCGCCGACAGCGCGGTGCAGCGCGGCTTCACCCGCCTTGGCGTGACCGGCACGCGCTGGCTTGTCGACAGCGAGGTGTACCCCGAGAAGCTCGGCGCGCGTGGTCTCGGGTTCGTGCGGCCGGACCACGCCGAGCGCGCCGAGATCAACCGCATCATCATGGATGAACTGGTTGGCGGCATCGCCACGCCGGAAGCGCTCGCTTACTTCCAGCAAGTCATCGAGCGGATGAAGGGGCAGGGATGCGACGCCGTGGTGCTTGGCTGCACGGAAATCCCGCTGATCGTGAATGACGCCAATTCGCCGCTGCCTACGCTGGATTCCACGCGATTGCTGGCGCGGGCGGCGCTGCGCCGGGCGGTGCAGGGCGCACATTGACGCCCGGCGGCGTTGCTGCTTCGGGCGTAGTATTGGCGGTCTGGCGATTCCCCGGAAGAGGCCTGGCCATGACCAGCAAGCCGATCAAGATCCCTGGACCCGATCATCCGATCACGATCGAGGCCAACCCGTCGCGCGTCGTGGTGTCCATCGGCGGCGTCGTGATCGCCGACACGCGCGAAGCCCTGACGCTGCAAGAGGCATCGTATCCCGCAGTGCAATACATCCCGCGCAAGGACGTCGACATGTCGCGGCTTGCCCGCACCGGCCACGCCACCTACTGCCCGTACAAAGGCGACTGCGCCTACTACAGCATCCCCTCGGGCGGCGAGCGGTCGGTCAATGCGGTGTGGACCTATGAGGCGCCATATCCCGCCGTTGCGGCGATCGGGGATCACCTGGCTTTCTATCCGGGCCGCGTCGACGCAATCGAGGAGCGGGCAAGCTAGCGCACCGGGCCTGGCGCCCGGCGTCGCGCCATTGTCAGTCATCCCTGATTTTCGCTGAGGCAAGATGCCGGCCGCGCGCCACGGGCGTCACTTCCGGCGCATTGCGCGGCTGCGGGATGGGATTGGCCGGCGAGGCCGGCTATGACTATAGTCACTGCATCCTGTCGTCCAGATCATGCCTGATCGATCTTTCCAGCCCGGCACGCTGTGGCCGGCCATCCTGCGCCAGACGGCGCACGCCCTGCGTTGCGGGGCGCTGCGTCCGATCGAGACCATCCAGGCGGTCATCGAGGATGGTGGCGTACGCTTCCTGGTGCGGCAGGTCTCCAGCCTCGCGCGCAAGGATCAGGACAAGGCCCGGCAACGCGACGCCAGCGCGGCGGTCAACCCGTTCCTTCCTTACGATCCGGACCTGTTCGTCGCCGATATCTCGGACACCCACGTGGCGCTGCTGAACAAGTTCAACGTCATCGATCATCACCTGCTCATTGTCACCCGCCGTTTCGAATCGCAGGACGCGCTGCTTGCTCTGGCGGATTTCGAGGCGCTGCTGGTATGCATGGCCGAGTTTGATGCGGTGGGTTTCTACAACGGGGGAGCGGCTGCCGGCGCAAGCCAGCGCCACAAGCACTTGCAGATGGTGCCGCTGCCGCTCGGCCCGGATGGCCCGGCGCTGCCAATCGCGCCCTTGCTGGCTTCGGCGCGGTACAGCCGTCGGGRCCGTATAACTTGCTGGTCACGCGGTTGGGGATGCTGCTCGTGCCTAGGTCGGCGGAGTGCGTGGAGGGAATTTCGGTGAATACGCTGGGGTTCGCGGGGTCGTTTTTTGTGCGGGATGGGGCGCAGATGCGAATTGTGGAGCGGGTTGGGCCGATGGGGATGTTGGGGAGGGTTGCGGGTGCGGCTTTGGTTTGAAAGTGGTTTTTGGCTGGCGTCAAAGGACGTGCGGCCTCGACGGCGGTGCCGCCAGAACGCAGACTAAAGAAAATCCTGGGGCGCCGAAAAAAACTTTGCGTACTGAGCGGGTCCGAGTCCGGCGTGGGTAGTGTATTAGGCACAATTGAATAAAATACTGGGCTGCACTCGGATTTCGTCAACGATGCCCCGTGCCAGGTCGACCCTATCATTGCGGCCAGCATCGCCTCGTTCGGATTCGTCTTCATTCACCCGTTCATGGATGGTAACGGTCGGCTGTCCCGGTTCATGTTTCACAAGGCCCTGTGCATGTCAGGAATACGGCTACGCTGAATTGTTGTCTCGGCAGCGCTTTCATTGACAGRCATTCGGATATCGAACGCCGGGGCTTTGGTCCCGGGCCTGCTTCCGCCTGCCAGTTCCTGTCGTGCCGCAAACAATCCCGTCTCGTTTCCCGTGGTTCCTGGCCAAAGGGAGCGGCATCCGCTCGACAGCCAAAATAAAGGTAAATATCAATCCGGGAACGCCGTTATAGGGTTTGGGCTGGCAAGGTTGTCCCGTGATTGCATCCGCATCGGGCAGGAATCCCTGAGTATCGACGCTGGCCAAGTCAGATCGTATCGCCTGCAGTGTGATTCGATGTGCCCAACAAGTACAACCTGGTAGGCCCGAACTCTTGCCTCTTGAAATGGCTACCGCCCCGGCCAGTCCCTGTACCGGCCGGAGGCGCTTCTCTCCCTCTCGTTTCCTGCTGGCCCTGCTTGCCGCCAGCCTGTGCGTGCAGTCGCAGGGGACCGCTGCGGACACGGCCCCGCAACGTTCCGAGGCGGTGGCACGGGTGGTATTCAGCCTGCTCGGCTATGCCCGCTGGCCCTCGGAGCGAGACGTCTTGCGCCTTTGCATAGACGGATCCGCCCGCTACGCCGCCAAACTCTCGGAAGGCGGGATCCTGGCGACCGGGCGCTCCGTGCAAGCCAGGCGCATCGAACTCCTGGATGCCGGGATGACCACGGGCTGCGATTCCGTCTATCTGGGCGTCATGACGGATGTCAGGCGCAAGAAGGTGGCAACGGAGCTGAGCGGGCGCCCCGTCCTCGTCATCACGGAGGAAGACTTCGAGTGCGAGGTCGGCAGCATGTTCTGCCTCAACGTCGCCGATGGCCGCGTTACCTTCCGCGTCAACCTGGATTCCGTTGCCCGTAGCGGGATTCACATCCATCCGGGCGTGCTGCAGCTCGGCCGCCGCCGGGGGCCGCCGTCATGACCATGCCATCCCGGCCCGACGCAGCGGTATCGCGCCCGACGCTGTACAACACGCTGCGCCGCATCCACTTCGGCGTGGCGCTGATCGCGGTCTGCACCGCCGGCATCTCGCTGACCGCGCTCGGACTGGCGGCGCTGCGCGTGTATGCCGACCACAACCTGCACCTGGTGGCCCGCTCCGTCGCCTATACGCTGGAGGCGCCGGTGGTGTTCCGCGACCAGGCGGCCGCTAGCGAGGCACTGGTGGCGATCGCCGCGGCGGAGGTGGCCGAGGCCAGCGTCTATGACAGGGACAACCGGCTGCTGGCCGAATGGCAGCGCCCGGAAGGCGCGCGGTTCTCCGGCCTGCAGCGCCTGGCGAGCCGCCTGATGGCGCTGGGCCCGGTGGAACAGGTGATCCTGCATGAAACGCAGCCGGTTGGCACCGTTCGGCTGACCGGCGATCCCGCCAACCTGCTGCGCTTCGTGCTGAGCGGCCTGCTCGGCTTGCTGGCTTGCCTGCTGCTCACCGCGGTCAGCGCGCACTATCTGTCGAGCCGCATGCTGGTCCACATCATCGAGCCGGTGCGCAACCTGATGCACGTAGCCCACGCGGTGCGTTCGGAGCGTGCCTTCGACCGGCGTACGCCCCCGGCCCATATTGCCGAACTCAACGCGCTCGGCGAGGACTTCAACGGCCTGCTCGACGAGCTTGAGACCTGGCAGAACCAGCTCCAGCACGAGAACCGCTCGCTGGCACACCGCGCCAGCCACGATAGCCTGACCGGCCTGCTCAACCGGGCGGCATTCGAAGACGCATTGCAGCGCACCGTGCGCCTTGCCACCGCCACGAAGACGCATGCGGGCGTGCTCTACCTGGATAGCGACGCGTTCAAGGAGATCAATGACAGCTTCGGCCACGCCGCGGGGGACGAAGTGCTGTTCGACATTGCGCAGCGCATCCGCTCCTGCGTGCGCGAGGGCGACGTGGTCGCGCGGCTGGGCGGGGACGAGTTCGCCGTGCTGGTGACGGCGCTGCGCAAGCCGGCCGACATCATCCAGGTCGCGGAGCATATCCTGATTCGCATGCGGGATCCGGTTCAACTGTCGAGCGGAACCCGCATCGACGCGTCGCTGAGCATCGGCCTGTCCGTGTTTCCCGTGCACGCGCAAACGGCCGCCGCCTTGCTGCGGACCGCGGACGAAGCCATGTATCAGGCCAAGCGCAGATCGGGGGGGCGCTGGCAAAGCGCGGAACCGCGCCTGGTCACGGTGCAAGCCGAACAGGCATAGAAGAAGAAAACCGAAGCGGAAGCGGAAGCCGATGCGGAAACAGGAGTATCCATCGTGTTATCGAACTTGCGAGGCATCGGAGGCTGGGGCATGGCTGCCGCCCTGATCGCCATGACGCTTGCCCTGGGCGCCTGCCAGACCGTGCCTGTCTCCACACTCACCGCCACGCAAGTCGACGCGCTGCAGCAGCAGGGTTTCAAACTGACCGAAAACGGCTGGGRACTGGGCTTGTCGGAGAAGGTTCTCTTCGGCTTGAACGAGGATGTCATCAGCGGCGACCAGCAAGCGACCGTGCAACGGATAGGGCTGGCGCTGACGGGCGCGGGCATCGATCAGGTCAGGCTGGATGGCCATACGGACGATTCAGGCTCGGCCGACTATAACCAGCAACTGTCGGTGCGGCGTGCGGAGGCGGTGGCCAATGTGTTCGCCACGGCGGGATTCCTGCCTGAGAAGATCGAGGTACGAGGGCTGGGCAAGAGCAAGCCGGTGGCGGACAACCGCACGGCGGCCGGCCGCGCGGAGAATCGGCGGGTGGCTATCGTGGTGACGATTGATTAGCCGGTCGAATAGCCGATCGATTTGTAAATAGAGAGAGCTTTCCTCGCGCCTGATCATGCGATCGGCGCGAGCCGGACCCGTGATGCCGCGCCGGCTCCCGCTGCCGGCGCGGACTCTCGCAACGGCGAGGCTAGCGTACGCCCCGTGCGAGCTTCTCCTGCGCCCAGCTGACCGCCTCGCGCGCGGGCGCCAGGCCGGTCTTCTCCACGCGCTGTGCCAGCTCGAACACGCGCTCGCGGATATGGGCCACCTCGGCCAGCACCGCGGCTTCATCGGCGCCGCCGAGATACTCGCGGGCGCAACTGATGATGCCGCCGGCATTGATCAGGAAATCGGGCGCATAGAAGATGCCGCGGCGCTGCAGGGTGTCGCCTTCATCCAGCGAGGCCAACTGGTTGTTGGCGCCGCCTGCGATGATCTTGAACTGGCACTGCTCGGCAACCGCCGGGGTGATCACGGCACCGAGCGCGCAGGGCGCGAAAACATCGGCGGCGACGCTGGTGATGGCGGTTGTCGGCACGGCATGCGCGCCAAACTGCTCGCGCGCTTGCTCCGCCCTGGCGCCGTTGATGTCGGCCACGATCAGTCTGGCGCCGGCTTCATGCAGCCGGCGGCACAGGTCCCAGCCGACCGAGCCAAGCCCTTGCACGGCAACGGTCACGCCTTGCAGGGTGTTGCGGTCGAGCACATAGCGCACGGCGGCTTCGATGCCGACGAACACGCCATAGGCGGTCTTGGGCGAGGGGTTGCCGCCGAAAGTGCCTTCGCGCGGCATGCCGCTGATGTAGCGGGTCTGCGTGCGGGCGGCGACCATGTCTTCCACCGTGGTGCCGACGTCCTCGGCAGTGATGTAGCTGCCGTCCAGCGATTCGACCAGCCGGCCGAAGGCGCGGAAGAGCTGAGCGCGGTCATGCTGCGCCGGGGTGCGCAGGATGACGGCCTTGCCGCCGCCGAAGGGCAGGTCGGCGAGCGCGTTCTTGTAGGCCATGCCTTGCGACAGGCGCAGGGCGTCGGTCAGGGCATCGCTCTCGGCGGGATAAGTCCAGTAGCGGCAGCCGCCGAAAGCGGGGCCAAGGCTGGTGCTGTAGATGGCGATGATGGCCTGCAGGCCGGATTCGGGGTCGGTGGCGAGCGTGACGCGCTCGTGGGTCGGGCCTTCGCCGGTGCCGAACAGGCGGCCGGCGGCCTCTGGGGTGGTGCGTTCAGTCAAAGCGTCTTCTCCATGAAGATTGGGAATGCAAAGGGGTAGCTTCGCTTTCCTGGTGMGCCGCATTGGGTGGCAAGGCGGTGCAGTGGCGACGGTGGCCGGGCGGCTGCCGTCTTGACAAGGCCGGGCTGCCATTGTGTGGCTGCCCGGCCTCGGGTAAACGCTTGGTGCCGCGCACTGGCGCGGAACCGGTGCTGGATCTTACCGGCAAATCGCGGCTGGATGAAGAGGGCGGTGTGTGCGCGGCACCGCGACACCTATACTTGGAGTGAGGTAATCCTCAACCCCGAGCGATGGGCGAGGAGGAATCTACCCGGTGGCCTCCGCCCCTCGCGTGCAAGGAGGAAGCCATGTTCCAGCATCTGCTGCTACCCGTCGACGGCTCGCCACTGTCCGAATCCGCTTTCAGGAAGGCGCTGGTGTTTGCCCGCGAGGCGCGAGCTCGGGTCACTCTGATCCGTGTGATCCCGGATTTCCATGTCTATACGTACCAGGTGGAGATGCTGGCCAATACCCGTGCGCGGTTCGAGCGGGAGGCCACCAGCAACGTGGCGGACTATTTGAAGACCCTGGCCGCCGAAGCCGAGGCGGCGGGCGTGTCTTGCGAGACCCTTGGCGTGATGCAGGACCACCCGTATCAGGCGATCATCCAGGCTGCCCAGGACAAGGGCTGCGACCTGATCGTGATGGCCTCGCACGGGCGCCGCGGCGTGCAGGGCGTGCTGATCGGCAGCGAGACCAACAAGGTGCTGACGCACAGCAATATCCCAGTGCTGGTGTATCGCTAGCGGCGCTTGAGCGGGGGTGCCGACAGGGCCGGCATGCGCATTCGCTCTCGCTCTTCTAGGCGGGAACGGTGGCCGTCTGACTCGATCCCGTCCAGTCCAGCACCACCTTGCCGCTATTGCCCGACAGCATGGCGGCAAAACCGGCTTCGAAGTCGCCGACGCTGTAGCGATGGGTGATCATGGGCGTCAGGTCGAGGCCGCTTTGCAGCATGGCGACCATCTTGTACCAGGTCTCGAACATCTCGCGGCCGTAAATCCCCTTGATCTCCAGCCCCTTGAAAATCACCTGGTTCCAGTCGATCGCCATCTTCGACGGCGGAATGCCGAGCATGGCGATCTTGCCGCCGTGGTTCATGTGCTCGAGCATGGTGGCGAAGGCGGTCGGCACGCCGGACATCTCCATGCCCACATCGAAGCCTTCCGTCATATGCAGCTCGGCGGCCACGTCTTTCAGATTCTCGTGCTGCACGTTGACGACGCGGTTGGCGCCCATCCTGCGCGCCAGCGCGAGACGGTAGTCGTTGACGTCAGTGATCACCACATTGCGCGCGCCCACATGGCGCGCGATGGCGGCGGCCATGATGCCGATGGGGCCGGCGCCGGTGATCAGCACGTCCTCGCCCACCAGGTTGAAAGACAGCGCGGTATGAGTGGCGTTGCCGAAAGGATCGAAGATGGCGGCGATCTCGTCCGGGATGTCGTCGGGAATGCGGAAGGCGTTAAAGGCCGGAATCACCAGGTACTCGGCGAACGCGCCGGGCCGGTTCACGCCCACGCCCACCGAATTGCGGCACAGGTGGCGGCGCCCGGCGCGGCAGTTGCGGCAAAAGCCGCAGGTGATGTGCCCTTCGCCGGACACGCGGTCGCCGATTTCCAGCCCGCGTACCTCCTGCCCGATGGCGACGATCTCGCCGACGTACTCATGCCCGACCTGCATCGGCACGGGGATGGTGTTCTGCGCCCACTCGTCCCATTTCCAGATGTGGATGTCGGTGCCGCAGATGGCGGTCTGGCGGATGCGGATCATCACATCGTTGTGGCCGACTTCCGGCTCGGGCACCTCGGTCATGGTCAGGCCGGGCGCGCGTTCAAGTTTGGCGAGGGCTTTCATGGGGAGCCTCCTGCACGAAGCTTAGGCGATGGCGCCGAACTTGCGGCCGACCTTTGCAAACGCGGCAACGGCCCGCTCGATCTGCTCCGCCGTGTGCGCGGCACTCATCTGCGTGCGGATCCGCGCCCGGCCCTTGGGCACCACCGGGAAGGAGAACCCGACCACATACACATGCTCCGCCAGCAACGCGTCCGCCATGCCGGAGGCCAGCGCGGCATCGCCCAGCATCACCGGGATGATGGGATGCTCGCCAGGCACCAGCGTAAAGCCCAGCGCCGTCATCTCGCGGCGAAAATGCTCGCCGTTCTCGCGCACGCGGGCGCGCAGCGCGGCGCCTTCCTCGCTGGCCAGCAGGTCCAGCACCTTCAGCGTGGCGGCGCAGATGCTCGGCGCCAGCGAGTTGGAAAAGAGATACGGGCGCGAGCGCTGCCTCAGCAATTCCACGATTTCCCGGTGCGCGGCCACGTAGCCGCCGGAGGCCCCGCCCAGCGCCTTGCCCAGCGTACCGGTGATGATGTCCACGCGGCCCTCCACGCCGCATAGCTCCGGCGTGCCGCGCCCGTGCTCGCCGACAAAGCCTACTGCGTGCGAGTCATCCACCATCACCAGCGCGCCGTAGCGGTCCGCCAGGTCGCAGATGGATTTGAGATCGGCAATGATCCCGTCCATCGAGAACACGCCGTCGGTGGCGATCAGCTTGAAGCGCGCGCCGGCGGCATGGGCCTCGCGCAGCCGCGCCTCCAGGTCGCCCATATCGTTGTTGCGGTAGCGGTAGCGCTTTGCCTTGCACAGTCGCACGCCGTCGATGATGCTGGCATGGTTCAGTTCGTCGCTGATCACCGCATCCTGGTCATCGAGCAGCGTCTCGAACAGCCCGCCGTTGGCATCGAAGCAGCTGGAGTACAGGATGCTGTCGCCGGTGTGAAGGAATTTGGCGAGCACCGCCTCCAGCGTTTTGTGGACCGACTGCGTGCCGCAGATGAAGCGCACCGACGCCATGCCGAAGCCATCCTGCTCCAGGCCGCGCCGCGCCGCGTCGATCAGGCGGCGATCGTCGGCCAGGCCCAGGTAGTTGTTGGCGCAGAAGTTCAGCACATGCTCGCCGCCCGCGAGCCGGATGTCGGCTGCCTGCGGACTGGCAATGACGCGTTCGGCTTTGTGAAAGCCGTCGGCTCGGATGGTGTCCAGCGTATCGCGGAGGTGGGAAAGATAGCGGTCGCGCATGGGAAGCCCCTGGCTAGGTTGTTGGGCGGCGTGGCTGGCGCCAGCCTCCATGGTATGGCGAAAGCCGGAGGAATACCGGTTTGCGATGCGCGTGTTTTGTGCTGCGCTGCGCAAGTGGCGGCCGGCGCGGGCTACCGATGCTGCTATGCGGCAGAGACCCGGCCAGTCCTTGAATCTGGATACTAAACCCAATGAAATCAAGCCTTTGTCTCTTTTCCTTGGGTTCGCCAACTCCTATTCTTAAGTCAGGTTGCGCATGCCACCGCGATCGGCGCGCATGCCGGCTAACGGCTTGCTTGCGGAGGCGGCCATGAACGAAGACACGCGGATTGCACCTATCGATCGAATCGTCTATTCGCGCCGGCACGGATCCACCGGCACCCTTATCGGCCACAACGCGCGGCGGCGCCGCCTGATTCAGGCCGCCGGGGCAACCGCGCTCGCTGCGGGCCTTGGCCCCTTTGTGCTGCCACGTCGGGCGCGGGCGGCCAAACACACCTTGAAGATCCTCCAGTGGAACCATTTCGTACCGGGCTACGACAAGTGGTTCGACAACACCTACGTGAAGGAATGGGGCCAGCGCAACGATACCGAGGTCATCGTCGATCACGTGGGAATCCCCGCGTTGGCCACGCGGGCCGCGGCCGAGGTTTCCGCGCAAAAAGGGCACGACCTGTTCATGTTCCTGTCGCCGCCCCCGGTGTACGAGGAGCAGGTCATCGATCACCGCGAGATCTACGAGGAATGCCAGCGCAAGCATGGCAGGCCGGTCGAGCTGGCGATCAAGAGTACGTATAACCCGAAGACGAAGAAGTACTTCGGCTTTTCCGACAGCTTCGTGCCGGACCCGATCAACTATCGCAAGGACCTTTGGGACGACGTTGGCATGGCCGCGCCCGATAACTGGCTGGATGTCCTTGCAGCGGGCAGGAAGATCAAGCAGAAACGCAATATTCCGGTCGGCATTGGCTTGTCCGCGGAACTCGACACCGCGATGGCGATGCGGGCCATCCTCTATGCATTCGGCGGCTCGGTGCAGGATGAGCGCCATACCGTGGTGCTGAACTCGAAGAATACGCTGGAGGCAGTCAAGTTCGTCAAGGCGCTGTACCAGGAAACCATGACGGCGGAGGTCTTGGCGTGGGACCCGTCGTCCAATAACCGAGCCATGCTCGCAGGCAAGATCTCGCTTTGCCTGAACGCGATTTCCATCACCCGCGAAGGCGAGAACAAGAACCTGCCGGTCACGTCGGACATCTGGCTCACGCAGGCCTTGCAAGGGCCGGTGCGGCGCATCGGCCTGGAGCATGTGATGGATTGCTACGTGATCTGGAAGTTCGCCGAGAACATTGCGGGCGCCAGGAAGTTCCTGGTGGACTATATCGACCACTTCCGCGAGGGCTTCCTTGGTAGCGAGTTCTACAACTTCCCGTGCTTCCCGGGCACGGTGCCGGACCTGCAGAAGCTGATCGCCGACGACCCCAAGGCCAGGCCGCGCGACAAGTACAAAGTACTGGGCAGCCTGAGGAATCAGGCCACCAACGTCGGCTTCCCTGGCTATGCCAACGCGGCCACCGACGAGATCTTCAATACATGGGTGCTCAACACCATGTTCGCCAAGGCCGCCACTGGCGACGAAACGCCGGAGAATGCCATCCGCGCCGCGGATGCGACCTGCAAGCGGATCTTCGCCAAGTGGCGGGAAAAAGGGCTGGTATGAGCCGCCGCCCCCGCCGGGCCGGCGGTGTCGGGACGGGCGTGGGCCGATGAGCCATGGCCACGGTGGAGACCCGCTCGCTCACCAAGCGCTTCGACGGCGGCAACGCCGTCGACGGCATCAGCCTTGCCGTGCGCGAGGCCGAGTTCCTGGTGCTGCTGGGCCCGTCTGGCTCGGGCAAGACCACCTTGCTGCGCCTGATCGCCGGGTTGGAAGCGCCCACCTCCGGCGACATCCTGGTGGGCGGCCGTGTCGTCACCGGGCTGCCGCCGCGCGCGCACAACATGGCAATGGTGTTCCAGAGCTACGCGCTCTATCCGCACCTGAGCGTGGCCGGCAACATCGCCTTCCCGCTGCAGGCGCAGCGCATGCCGCGCGAGGCGATCGCGCGCAAGGTGAACTGGGCCGCGGCGCTGTTCGGCATCGGCCACCTGCTGGCGCGAAAGCCGCGCCAGCTCTCCGGCGGCGAGCGCCAGCGGGTGGCGCTGGCGCGCGCGGTGGTGCGCGATCCGGTGGCCTTCCTGCTGGACGAGCCGCTCTCCAATCTGGACGCCAAGCTCAGGACTTCCGCGCGCGAGGAATTGCAGCAGTTGCAGCGGCGCCTGGCGGCCACCACGATCTACGTGACGCACGACCAGATCGAGGCGCTGGCGCTGGGCGACCGGGTCGCCATCCTCGACCACGGCCGCGTGCACCAGATCGGCACGCCGCAGCAAGTGTACGAGCACCCGGCCGATACGTTCGTGGCCAGGTTCATCGGCTCGCCGCCGATGAACCTGGTCGATACGGATGCGGTGGTGACGGGCTTCCGGCCGGAGCACTTCCTGCCGCGCGGTGTCTACGGCGACGATGAAATGCTGGAACCCTTTCCGTTCCATGTCACCCGCATCGAAAACCTCGGTTCCGACCGGCTGGTGTACGGCTTGCTGGAGCCACCGCTGCCGCCCGCCAAGGTCATCTCGCGGATTCCCTGCACGGTCACCTTCCCGCTGGAGACCGGTGCGCGCTACCCGTTCGTGGTGCGGCATGCCGACCTGAGGCGCTTTGATCCGCGTTCCGGCGCCAGCGTGAGCGCGGCGCCGTCAGGGAGGCCCGCATGAGCGCCCGGTCTTCCGCCGCGCTTGCGCCACAGGCCGGCGGCTGGCATGTGCTGGAGGGCGAGCGCTGGCTCGGCGCCCTGATGCTGGCGCCGGCACTCATCTACATCGCGCTGCTGCTCGGCTTTCCCTTCCTGCTGTCGATCTACTACAGCCTGTCCGACATCACCGTGGGCAGCCGCGCCATGCATTTCGTTGGCCTGGAGAATTTCCGGCGCATCGTGCAGACCCCCACCTTCTGGCGCTCGCTCGGCAATGCGCTTGTGTTCACGCTGGTGTCCCAGGCGCTGGTGGTGATTCTGGCCAAGATCCTGGCGTTGGCACTGCTGCGCGACTTTCGCGGCAAATGGCTGGTGCGGCTGCTGATCCTGCTGCCGTGGGTGGCGCCGATCTCGCTGGGTTCGATCGGCTGGCTGTGGATCTTCGATCCGGTCTACAGCATCATCAACTGGACGCTGCGCGCGCTCGGCCTGCTCGGCCCGAATACCTGGCCGGTCTGGCTGGGCCAGCCGGACCTGGCGATGGCGTCGGTGATCCTGGTGGATGTCTGGCGCCTGCTGCCGCTGGCCACGGTCATCATCCTGGCCGGCCTGCATGGCATCCCGCAGGATATCCACGACGCCGCCGCCATGGATGGCGCCGGTTTCTGGCGCCACCTGTTCCGCATCAATATCCCGCTGGTGATGCCGATCATGCTGGTGGCGCTTCTGTTCGGCATCGTGTTTACGCTCACCGACATGATCATCATCTTCGTGCTGACGCGTGGCGGGCCTTACGACACCACGCAGGTGCTGGCCAGCCTGGCATTTTTCACCGGCATCCAGGGCGGCGACCTGGCCGAGGGCGCGGCGATTTCGCTGTTCCTGTTCCCGCTGCTGGTAGCGGTGGTGGCCCTGCTGCTGACCGTCGCCAACCGCGCGGAGGTAGCCTGACATGCGTGCCGATGCAAATCGCTGGCAGCACCGTGGCGCGCGCTGGGGCGCACGCTTCGGCCATGTCGCCATCCTTGCCGTCTTCGCGGGGTTCTGTGCTTTTCCCTTCTACTGGATGCTGATCACCACCTTCAAGGATGTCCACGACCTGATCAACACCGCCAACAACCCCTTCCTGTTCAACCAGCCGCCCACCCTGGACAACCTGCGCGTGCTGTTCCTGGAGACCCAGTACCTGCGCTGGATCGCCAATACGCTGCTGGTGGGCGCGATGGTGGTGGCCATCACCCTGCTGCTGGCGGTGCCCGCCGGCTACAGCCTGGCCCGGCTGGCAGGCAGCCGCGGACGGCAACTGGCGATCGCCATCTTCCTGACTTACCTGATCCCGCCCACCATCCTGTTCATTCCCTTCTCCCGCATCATCGGCGCGCTCGGACTGCAGGATTCGCTGTGGTCGCTGGTGCTGRTGTACCCGAGTTTCACGGTGCCGTTCTGCACCTGGCTGATGATGGGTTTCTTCAAGGCGGTGCCGCGCGATATCGAAGAGGCGGCGATGATGGACGGGCTGAGCCGCTTCGGCGCCTTCCTGAAGGTGGTGGTGCCGCTGTCGTCGGCCGGCATCCTGACGGTGGTCATATTCACGCTGACGCTGGTGATGCAGGAATTCGTCTATGCCCTCACCTTTATCACCAGTTCGTCGCAGTACACCGTCAGCGTTGGCGTGCCGACCTTCCTGGTGCGCGGGGACGTCTATTTCTGGGGCTCCCTGATGGGCGCCTGCCTGGTCGTCAGCGTGCCGGTGGCGGTGCTCTACAACCTGTTCGTCGACCGCTTTGTCGCGGGCTTTACCGTGGGCGCGGTGAAGTGAACGGGCTTGGCGGTGGGCGGTGCCGAGCGCCCGATGCGCAGCCTTTGCGCTTCGAGAAGCCGGGCAGTGTCGAGCGCTGATCCTCGGCCAGCGCAGATGCCATGAGCACTAGCCACCGCCTCGAACTCGGTTACAATCGCGCCATGTTTCGCGCAGACCGCCCCTCCTTCTTCCGGGGAGTCCTGCTGCTGTTGCTGTTCGCAATGCAGCTCCTGACCCCGCTTCTGCACGGCCATCTCGGAACCCCGAAACTCCATGGCCTGCATGTGCACACGGCGCTGYAAGGTGCGGTTAATTCCTATTCTCCTTCCGCTTCGCCCAACGCTTCCGCTGCCCACGATGGCAGCGCGCTGGTCGCGGTCGAGCCGCTGGAGGTCGATGTACAGACCGCCATCGGCCCCATTGCCTTTACCCTCCACGTACAGGCCGCCGATGTGCTCGTCGGCGTGGTCTTCGCGTTCCTGCTGTTTGCGGCGCTGCCCTTGCCGGCACCCCGGCGCCTGCCCTGGCGCGAACGCACGCCGCCCCGATGGCGTGGCGGCGATAGCAGGCCGCCTCCGGCGCACGCTCCTCCCTTCGCCTCCTGATTCCCCCGCCGGCCACGCCGGCGGTGCACGCTCGCGCGCCTGACCGGGACCGGTCAAGGCGCGCCGGGCGCTTCCATCCTGCTTTGGAGTCAGGCATGTTTTCCCGTCGCATGTTGTTCGTTGGCGCATTGCTTGCGTCAGCGCTGTTTCCCGTCGGCATGGCGCGCGCGCAGGCGCTGGCCTTGTCCGATGCCCAGGCCCGCGCGCTCGGCGTGCGGTTCGAGCCGGTCGCCAGTGCCGCGCAGGTTGAGATTGGCGCCAGCGGGCGCGTGGTGCTCAAGCCCGATGCGCAGTACGTGGTGGCCGCGCCTTATCCCGGCATGGTCGCGCGCGTGCTGGTGGCGATCGGCCAGCCGGTGCGTGCCGGCCAGGCGCTTGCCACCTTTGCCAGCCCGCAGTTGTTCGAGGCGGGGCGTGCGCTGGCCGAAGCGCGCTCGCAGGCCAACCTGGCGCGGCTCGCGCTGGCGCGGGACCGCAGCTTGCATGAAGACGGCATCATCCCCGGCAGCCGCTGGCAAGCCACGCAGGCGCGCGCCGCAGAGGCGGCGGCAATGGTGCGCGCCCGCGAGGCCGAGATGGGCGCCGCGGGCATCGTGTTCGCCAGTGGCTCTGGCGAACCCCAACTGGTGGCCGGCCGCGCCGGGCTGATCGCCGAGGTGAACGCGGTGCCCGGCACGCGCGTGGACGGCGCGGCGCCGTTGTTCCGCATCGTCGATCCCACCGCGCTGGAGCTTGACCTGCTGGTCGGCCGCGACATGCCGGCCCCCACTGGCGGCGAGCGCGTGGAAGTGCGCCAGCGCGGCGCCACCGGCAAGGTGGCCGGCGTGGTGCCGGCGAGCGACGGCACCGCCGCCGTGCGCGTGCGCGCGGCGCTGGACCAACGCGGCAGCCTGCAGGCCGGCGAAAGCGTGAATGTGATCGTGCACTTGCGTAGCGCGCCCGACGCCACCGGCGCGGGCCGCGCGCGGGTACCGGCTGCCGCGCTGACGTACTGGCGCGGCACACCCGGCGTGTTCGTGGCGAACAAGGCCGGCGTGCGCTACCAGACCGTGGTGGTCGAGGCCGTGGACGATGCCGCGGCGACCGTGCGGGCCGCGCTGCCGGCCGGCACGCGGGTTGCGGTCGGCGGCGTGGGCGCGCTCAAGGGCATGCTGGCGGGAGGTCAGTGATGCTCGCCGGCCTGATTGAATTCTCCCTGCGCCAGCGGGCGCTGGTGCTGATTGCCGCCTGCGTGCTGGCGGTGGCCGGCGCGTGGGCATACCTGAAGTTGCCCATCGATGCCTTCCCGGACATCTCGCCCACCCAGGTCAAGGTCATCCTGAAGATTCCCGGCATGACGCCGGAGGAAGTGGAGCAGCGCGTCTCCACGCCGGTCGAGCAGGAACTGCTTGGCATTCCGCACAAGACCATCGTCCGCTCGGTATCGAAGTACGGCATCAGCGACGTGACGGTCGATTTCGAGGAGGGCGTGGACAGTTACTGGGCCCGCCAGCAGGTGTCCGAGCGGCTGTCCGGACTGATGCGCGATTTGCCGCCCAACGCCATCGGCGGGCTGGCGCCGATCACCACGCCGCTGGGCGAGATGTTCATGTTCACAGTGGAAGGCGATGGCTTCTCGCTCGCCGAGCGGCGCCGCGTGCTCGACTGGGTGATCCGCCCGGCCTTGCGGACGGTGCCTGGCGTGGCCGACGTCAACGCGCTGGGCGGCGCGGTGCGCAGCTACGAAGTCATCCCCGACCCGGCGCGGCTGCGCGCCCGCGCGGTCACGCTGGAGCAACTGCGCCAGGCGCTCGACGCCAACAACCGCAACGATGGCGCGGGCCGGGTGGAGCAGGGCGACGAGAACTGGGTGGTGCGCGTGGAAGGCGGCGTGCGCGGCGTGGAAGACTTGCGGCAGATCGTCATCGATGCGCCCGGCGCGCGCAATGGCATGCCGCTGGTGACGGTGGGCGATGTGGCCACCGTCAGGCTCGGCGTGGCCACGCGCAACGGCGCGGTCAGCAAGGACGGCCGTGGCGAAGCGGTCGAGGGGCTGGTGCTGGGCTTGCGCGGCGCCGATGCCCGCCAGCTGGTCACCGCCGTGCAGGCCAGGCTGGACGAGCTGGCGCCCCAGCTGCCCAAGGGCATGTCCACGCACGTGTTCTACAACCGCGGCGAACTGGTCACCCGTGCCGCCAATACCGTGGTGCGCGCGCTGATTGAAGCCAGCCTGCTGGTGGTGGTGACGCTGTACCTGTTTCTCGGCGGCCTGCGCGCGGCGCTGGTGGTGGCGGCCACCCTGCCGCTGTCGATGCTGGCAACCTTCCTGCTGATGCGCTACGTGGGCCTGAGCGCCAACCTGATGAGCCTCGGCGGCCTGGCGATTGCGCTTGGCATGCTGGTGGACGCGGCGGTGGTGGTGGTGGAGAACATCGAGTCCGCCCTGGCGCGGGCGCACGGCCACAAGAGCGATCCGTCGCTGCGTGGCGCGGTGATCCGCCATGCCGTTGCCAGCGTGGCGCCGCCGATGCTGGCCGGTGTGTCGATCATCGCCATCGTATTCCTGCCGCTGTTGTCGCTGCAGGGCCTGGAGGGCAAGCTGTTCGGGCCGGTGGCGCTGACCATCGTGCTGGCGCTGGCGTCGTCGGTGGTGATCGCGTTCACCGTGGTGCCTGCGCTGGCATCGATGCTGCTGCGCGCGCATGCCGACGAGGCGCCGTACCTGATGCGCAAGGTGGCGAGCGGGTTTGCCCGGCTGCAGGACTGGAGCGCGCAGCATCGCCGCATCGTCTTTGCCGCGGCGGGCGCGGCGCTGGCCCTGGCGGTGGCGCTCTACCTGTCGGTGGGCAAAACCTTCATGCCCACCATGGACGAGGGCGACCTGATCGTGCAGTTGCAAAAGGCGCCGTCGGTCTCGCTGGCCACTTCGGTGGACCTGGACCTGCGGGTGCAGCAGGCGCTGCTGGCCGAGGTGCCGGAGATCCGCTCGATCGTGGCGCGCTCCGGCTCGGACGACCTTGGCCTGGACCCGATGGGGCTGAACGAGACCGACACTTTCCTGGTGCTAAAGCCAAAGGACCAGTGGCGCGGCAGCAAGGAAGATATCGCCACCGCCATCCGCCACGTCATGGAACGCTTCCCGGGCGTGGTGTACGGCTTCACCCAACCCATCGAGATGCGCGTGTCGGAAATGCTGACCGGCACGCGCGGCGACGTGGCGATCAAGGTGTTCGGCAACGATCTCGGCGCCATCGACACGGCCGCGCAGGCCATCGCAGCGCGCGTGCGCAAGATCGCCGGCGCGGCGGAAGTCATCGCGCCCAGCAACGAGGGCGTGCAGTACCTCACGCTCGCGCTGGACCGCGCGGCCGTCGGTCGCGCGGGGCTTTCCGGCGACGCGCTGCAGGCGTTGCTGCGCGCGCAGGTGGAAGGCGAGCGCATTGGCATCGTGCCGGAGGGCACCGTGCGCACGCCGCTGATCCTGCGGGGCGGCGAAAGCCTGCGGCAGACGCCGGAGATGTTCACCAGCCTGCAGGTGACGGCACCGGATGGCACGCCCTGGCCGCTCACCTCGTTGGCGCAGGTGCGGCGCGTGGAAGGGCCGGTGCGGATCAACCATGAAGACGGCGGACGCTTCGCGGTGATCCAGGTCAGCGTGGAAGGGCGCGACCTGACCGGCTTCGTGCAGGAGGCGCAAGCCGCCGTGGCTGGCCTGGCCGGGCTGCCCAAGGGGCTGCGCGTGGTTTGGGGCGGGCAGTTCGAGAACCAGCAGCGCGCCGCCGCGCGTCTTGCGCTGGTGGTGCCGCTCGCGCTGGGCGCCATCTTCCTGCTGCTGATGCTGACCTTCCGCTCGATCCGGCAGGCGGCGCTGGTGATTGCCAATATCCCGTTCGCGCTGGTGGGCGGCATCGCCGCGCTGCGGGTGGCGGGCGAATACCTCTCGGTGCCTGCCTCGGTGGGCTTTATCGCGCTGCTTGGCATTGCCGTGCTCAACGGTGTGGTGCTGGTCTCGCATTTCAACACCTTGCTGGAGGAGGGGCGGCCAGTGGCGGAGGCAGTGCGCACTGGCGTGCGCGACCGCTTGCGGCCGGTGCTGATGACCGCCTGCATCACCGCGCTGGGCATGATCCCGCTGCTGCTGGCGACCGGGCCGGGCTCGGAGATCCAGCGTCCGCTGGCCATCGTCGTCTCGGGCGGGCTGGTGAGTGCCACCGCGCTGACCTYGCTGCTGTTACCGCTCTTGTTCGAGCGCTACGGCGTGGCGCGTTCGCGTGAGGAAAACCAGGGCCGCATGGAACAAGGAGAGGGGCAATGAAGAGCGCAACCAGGAGCGCGAAGGGCGCAACGAAGGGCGCAATGCGCGGGATTGCCGCCGCTTCGGCATTCGCCGTGGCAACGGCCGTCTCCCTGATGGCCGCAACCGGCGGCATGACGAGTACCGCGTGGGCGCAGGCGATCCGGCCGGCCGAAGCCGGCATCTTGCCTCCGGAAGCCGCCGTGCGCGAGGCGGTCGGCCAGTCCCCCGACGTGCAGATGGCCGAAGCGCACCGCGACGCGGTGCTGGCCCGCGCGGACGGCATCCGTGCCGGCACCGCCGAGGCCGTGGTGCGCGCCATCGGGCAGGGCCGGCAGGTGCGGGAGCCGTCCGAGCGGTATGCCGAAGGGCAACTGGCGCTGGAGCGCCCGCTGCGGTTATGGGGCAAGGCCGATGCCGATGGCGCGCTGGCCGATGCGACCGTGCAGTCCGGCCAGCTCGCCGTGATGGATGCGCGCCATGAGGTCTCGCGGCAGATCCTGTCGCTGTGGTTCGCGGCGCTGCGCGCGCAGCAGGCAAGGGTCGCGGCGCAGGGCAACGACAGCCTGGCCGCGGAGTTGGCGAGCGTGACCGCGCGGCGCGTACAGGCAGGCGATGCGGCGCGCATGGATCACGAACTCTTGCTGGCCGAGCGCTCCCGCACGGCTGCCGCGCTGGCTAGCGCGCGGGCGGCCGAGGCAGCGGCGCAAGCCGAGCTGCGGGCGCGCTTTCCGGGGCTTGGCGTGCCCGGCGGCCTGCCTGCGGAGGTGCGCCTGCAGGCCTTGCCGGACGATTCCGCCGACGCGCTGCGCATCCGCTATGTGGAGGACAGCCACGAGTTCCGCCTTGCTCAGTCCGAGGAGATGCAGGCGCAGCGGCAGGCCCGGCGCACCGACCTGGAGCGCAAGCCCGACCCGACCGTGGGCGTGTTCTTCACGGTCGAGCGCGGCGGCGCGGAGCGGATTGCCGGTGTGAGCATCGCCATGCCGCTGGGCTCGGCGCACCGGCGCGCGTCGGCGGTGGCGGCCGCCGCCGACGCGGAGGCAGCGGCCCGCCGCCGCCTGTCGGTGGAGCGCCGGATCGGTGCGGAGTTCGAGGTGCAGTATCGCGGGCTGGAAGGCAAGCGGGCCGCGGCCATGGCCCAGTCCGAGGCGCTGGCGCTGCAGCGCAGCGCCGCCGCGCGCACCGGGCGGGCCTACAAGGCGGGCGAAACCGGCTTGAGCGAACTTCTGATCATCCGGCGCGCGCTGGCCGACACCACGCTGGCCGAACGGGTGGCCATGGTCGACGCGCTGGAAGCGGACAGCCGGCTGCGGCTGGACCTGCACCGGATGTGGGATTTCGACGACTGAGGCGCGGGGCGCCCACTAACGGCGACGCGCGGTGGGCGCGTCGCCCGCGGCCCCGGCACTGGCCAGCAGGCCGCGCAGGAAGACCATGAGCATGCGGCCCGTGGGGTCGGGATGCGTCGTGGTCCGTTGCAGCGCAAGCCCATGCGCAAGCGCCATGAAGCTGGCGGCCAGCTCTTCCGGTGCAGCCGGCGGTATGCGGCCAAGGTGCCGGAACAGCCGTTCGATCAGGCGGCCGAGTTCCGCACGGTGCGTTTCCCAGACGGTGCGATATGCGCCGGCGAACGCCGGGCTGCGATTGGCGTGCATTTGCAGCTCGATCGAGAGCATGGCCCAGTCCGTCTCCGCGTTGAGCGTCGCGGCCCAGGCATCCAGGCCCGCGAGCACCTCGCCGCCCGGGCGTTCCGCGGTATCGAACACCATGGCAAGCTGCCGCGCCTCGGCTTCCATATGGCCGCGCAGCAGATCGAGCAGCAGCGCCTCCTTGTCAGGAAAGTTCGAGTAGAACGCACCCTGCGAATAGCCAGCTTCCTCCGCGATATCCCGGATCGACGTGCCGCCGAAGCCGCGCTGCACGAATAGCCGCCGTGCTGCATCGAGCAGGCGTTCGCGGGTTTGCGCCTGGCTTTGCTCGCGGCTTAGCCGCTTTCGTGGGGTGGGTTGGTTCATTGGCGTGGCGGGTGGTGATAGCGATAGCCATTGATGTTGGGAATTCAACTGCTATGATAACGGATATCAATTGATATCTGAATTCGCAATGAACGTCGAAATGCAGGGGCTGCCATGAATTTGAATACCGCTTTCGTTACCGGGGCCACCGGTTTGCTGGGCAACAACCTCGTGCGCGCGCTGCTTGGCCGCGGCGTGGCCGTCAAGGCGCTCGTCCGTTCGCCGGAAAAAGGACAGCAGCAATTCGCCGGCCTGGCCGGCGTCGAACTTGTGGTTGGCGACATGGAGAACGTTCCCGCTTTCGTGCCGGCCCTGCGCGGCTGCGACGTGGTGTTCCATACCGCGGCCTTCTTCCGCGACAACTACAAGGGCGGCAGCCACTGGGAAACGCTCAGGCGCATCAATGTCGATGGCACGGCCGCCCTGATCGGGCAAGCCTATGCCGCTGGTGTCCGGCGCTTCGTGCAGACCTCGTCCATTGCCGTGCTGAACGGCGCGCCGGGCGCGGTGATCGATGAGACCAACGATCGCGATCCCGCCGAGGCGGACGACTACTATCGCAGCAAGATCCTGGCGGACCGCGCGGTACAGGACTTTCTCAAGGCAACCCCTGACATGCACGCCACCTTCGTGCTGCCCGGCTGGATGTGGGGGCCGGGCGATATCGGCCCGACTTCCGCCGGCCAGGTGGCGCTCGACACGGTGCTGGCCAAGCTGCCGGGACTGGTTCCAGGGAGTTTCTCCGTGGTCGATGCCCGCGACGTCGCGCTGGCGCAGATCGCCGCCGCGCAGCGCGGCCGGCGTGGCGAGCGCTATCTCGCGGCGGGCCGGCATATGACGATGCGCGAGCTGATTCCGCTGATCGGCCGCGTCGCCGGTGTGCCAACGCCGGCGCGCGCGCTACCGCTGCCTCTGCTGTATGCGCTCGCCGGCGTACAAGAGATCTACGCGCGCCTGAGCGGCAAGCCGGTCCTGCTCAGCCTGGCCACCGTGCGGCTGATGGTGAGTGAAGCGGACCGGACCCGTTTCAGCCACGCCAAGAGCGAGCGCGAGCTGGGCCTGGGATTCAGGCCGGTCGAGGAAACGGTGCGCGATGTCATCTCCTGGTACCGGGGGCACGGCTGGCTGCCCGCCGGACATGGCGCGCTGATTCGCTAGCGGGTACGCCGCAGGCGGCTGCGCTATTCACAATTTCGCTTGCGCTTCCCGCTCGAGCAACTCGCGCTTGCGCTCCACGCCCCAGCGGTAGCCGGACAGGTTGCCATCGCTGCGCACCACGCGATGGCAGGGAATCGCCACGGCGAGATGGTTGGCGCCGCAAGCCTGCGCCACCGCGCGCACGGCCTTGGGTGCGCCGATGCGCGCGGCGATCTCGGCGTAGCTGGCGGTCGTGCCGGCAGGAATTTCCCGCAGCGCTTGCCACACGCGCTCCTGGAACGCCGTGCCGCGGACATCCAGCGGCAGGTCCAGGCCCAGCGACGGCGCTTCGATCAGGCCGACCACCCGCGCGATCCATTGCTCGAAGCCGGCATCGCCGCCAATCAGGTTGGCCTTGGGAAACTGGTCCTGCAACTCGCGCGCCAGCGCGTCGGGGTCGTCGCCCAGCAGGATCGCGCACACGCCACGCTCGCTGCGCGCGACCAGGATCGAGCCGAGCGAGCACTCTCCGACGGCAAAGCGGATGTCGGTATTGGCGCCACCCGCGCGGTACCGGCTTGCCGTCATGCCAAGCATCTGGTCCGAGGCCTCATAGAAGCGGCTGTTGGAGTTGAAGCCCGCGTCGTAGATGGCTTCGGTGACGGAGCCGCCGCGGCCGAGCTGCGTGCGCAGCTTGCGCGCGCGGTGCGCGTCGGCGTAGGCCTTCGGCGTGAGGCCGGTGACCGCCCTGAAGACACGGTGGAAGTGATAGGGGCTCAGGCCGGACTGCGCGGCGAGCGTGTCCAGCGTGGGCGGACTGTCCGCGCGTTCGATGGCCCGGCAGGCCCCGGCGACGAGGGCGGCGTGCTGCGCGGCAACCGCAGCCTGATCTGCCGCCGCGCGCTGGCTCGGGCGGTAGCCGGCCGCTTCGGCGGCCTCGGGCGTGTCGAAGAATTCCACGTTCTCCGGACGCGGCAGGCGAGACGGGCTGCCGGGCCGGCAGTAGATGCCGGTGGTCTTCACGGCATAGACGAAATCGCCATCGGCAGCCGGGTCGCGGGCGAGCACGCGTGCCCAGCGCGGGTCGCGTTCGGCGGAGGTCAGCGGGATTTCCATGGTGGTCCTCGTGCTGGGTGTCTGGTGGCGTTTCATGGGTTCACTGTATGCCGGTGGAGCGGGCTGCGCACTCCGGCTCTTGCGGTCAAATTCCGCGGGTGGATTCCGCGTTACCCCTACAGGGCATCATGGAAGATGATCCCCACCGTATGCCGCTGGCCCGAGCGCAGGCGGCTGACGCCGTGGCGCAGCTTGACCCGGTAGCTGCCGCGCGTGCCTTGCACCGGGCGCTGGTTGACCGCGAACACCACCGCGTCGCCCTTGCGCAGCGGCACCACCTCGGCGCGGGACTGCATGCGCGGGCGCTGTTCCGTCAGCACGAATTCGCCGCCGGTAAAGTCCTGGCCCGGCTCGGAGAGCAGGATGGCTGCCTGGATCGGGAAGACGTGTTCGCCGTACAGGTCCTGGTGCAGGCAGTTGTAGTCGTCCGGGCCGTACTGGAGGATCAGCGGGGTGGGGCGTGTCTGGCCGGCTGCGTGGCAGCGTTTCAGGAAATCGGCGTGCCGGGCGGGGTAGYGGGTGTCGATGGCCATGGCTTGGTTCCAGCGGTTGGCTATCGGGACGAGGTGGGGATATAGCGCGCCGCGCAGGCTTTCGATCAGGGCAGGCAGGGGGTAGCTGAAATACTTGTATTCGCCTTGGCCGAAGCCGTGGCGGCTCATTACCACGCGGGAGCGGAAGGGCGTGTCGAGGGGGTAAAGGGCCGCGAGCGTATCGCACGCGTTGGGGGCGAGCAGGTTTGCCATGACGGCGTAGCCGTGGTGGTCCAGGTTCTGYGCGATGGCGTCCCAGTCCAGGGTCTCCAGGGTCTCTACGCGCGGGGTGGCCTCTTCAATGGTATTCGCGCTGCGGGTTGCCGTTGCCTGGCTTGCTTTCATGCTGCGGCCTTTCGTGGTTCGTGTCGATGCAACGAACTTTAGAGGAGGATCCCGGCGGCATCACTCCGTGTCTTGCTGTTGAATTCTCTTGTTCGTGCATGCTCTCCCCGCGCCTGGCGCCCGGATGTGCGCCGCCCGCTGCCCTGCCAGTTCGCCGCGCTTGCTTTTGGCTCCCACTCGCCTATGATCTCGTGAATCGTTTTAGTAAACCGTTTTACTGAAACGCTTAATACCAAGTTGCCCGGCCCTGCTCATGATGGAGTCTTACGACGTGTGTAATGCTTTTCGCCGCAAGATCATGAAGTCCTCGCTGGCGCTTGCCGCGGGTTCCGCGCTGCCGCGCGTTGCGATGGGCGCCGATGCGCCGGTGGTGCTGCGCTGTTCCTCGGCCATGCCGGTGGACCAGAGTTCGGCCCAATACCTGTGGTTCGAGCGCTTCCGCGAATGCTTGCGCGCGGCGGTGGGCGAGCGCATCCGTGTCGATTATTTTCCGAACGGGCAGTTGGGCAAGGAGGCCGATGTGGTGCAGCAGGTGCGCCTGGGCTCGATCGACATGATGGTCACCGGCAGTTCGATCTGGGCCACCGCATTGCCTGAGCTGGCACTGCTTGACCTGGGCTATCTGTTCGACGGCTGGACGCACCTGGCGCGCGCGCTGGATGGCGGCGTGGCCGCGCGGTTCGATGCCATGCTGCGCGAGCGTACCGGTTGCCGCGTGATCGGATGGGGCGCCTTCTTCAACGCGCGCAGCGTCTATACCCGCCATCCGGTGACCTCGCTGGCGGCGCTTCAGAAGGTGAAGCTGCGCGTGCTGCCCACGCAGATCTTTGTCGACACCTTTCGCTTGATGGGCGCCATTCCCACGCCGATTCCCTTCAACGAGGTCTATACGGCGGTACAGACCGGCGTGGTGGCGGGCTTCGAGCACGACGCCGCCAGCGTGCTGGCCAACAAGCTCAATGAGGTGGTCGGGCATTGCTGGCTGACCGAGCACCTGTTCAGTGCCAGCGTTGCCGTGCTGGGCAAGCGGGCATGGGAAAAGCTGCCGCTCGAGCTGCAGGCGCCGCTGTTGCAGGCGGCCGCGCAGGCCAGCGCCTACCAGCGCGAGGTGGCGCCGCAGCGTGGCCAGCGGGCCATGGATGCGCTGCGCCAGCTCGGGTTGGCCTTTCATCCCATGCGCGCCGCGGAGCGGGAGTCGGTCCGCTCTCGCATGCAGGCGCAGCTATGGCCGGGATTCACCGCCAGCTATCCGGCTACCCGGCCGCTGCTGGCGGCGATCGAAGCCGCGCGCGCCTGAGCAGCATGGGCGTGCCATCTTGTCTTTGCGCGCAAGGCGCGGCGGTATGAGCGCGAACCCGCTGGACGATGCCGCGGGCGTCGCCGCACGCGCCCCCGATGGGCGAGCCGGCAGCGTGCCGGGCCGCCTGTCCAGGCTGGCCGAATACCTCTGCGCGGCAGCGCTGGCCGCCGACGTATTGCTGGTGTGCGCATCGGTAATCTGCCGCTACCTGCTGCACGCGCCGCTGGAGTGGGCCGAGGATGCGGCGCGGCTGTTGATGGCGGTACTTGTGTTCTTCGGCGCCGGCACGGTGCTGGCGCGCGGCCGGCATCCCGGCTTCGAGGTCTTTCGCAACCGGCTGCCGGGCAGGTGGCATTCTCTTGCCACGCGGCTGTGCGCGTGGATGATCGCGGCGGTGTCGGTCATGCTGTTCGCTTCATCGGTGCTGCTGCTGCTCGACGCGCGCAACGTCAGCACGCCGCTGGGCCTGCCGCAGTGGCTCCATGTCTTGCCGGCTTGCCTGGGCAGCCTGTACCTGAGCGCGATCGCGCTCGCCAATGCACTGAGGGGGGGCCGTGCCAGGTGGCTGGCCTTGTTGCTGGCGACGTTGCTGTGCGCCGCAGTGTGGGCGTGGAACACGCTGTCCGGCACGGTGGCCGGCAGCGGCTGGCAGGTTCCGCCGTGGCTGCTGCTGGCCGTGGGTTTTGCCGGCGGCATGCTGCTGGGCATGCCGATTGCCTTCGTGCTGGGGCTGGCCGCGCTGCTGTATTTCCTGGCAGAGCCGTCGCTGCCGCTGATCGTCTATTCGCAGCAGGTGCTATCCGGCATGGATCATTTCGTGCTGCTGGCGATCCCCTTCTTCGTGCTGGCGGGCCTGCTGATGGAGGTCAACGGCATGTCGGCGCGGCTGGTCGAGTTGCTGGTGCTGGCCTTCGGCCGCGTGCGCGGTGCCATGAACCTGATCGCCATCGTGGCGACGGCGGTCTTCTCCGGGGTGTCCGGCTCCAAGCTGGCGGACATTGCCGCGGTGGGCGGCATTGTGGTGCCGGCGGTGCGCCGCACGCGGCAGGATGCCAACGAAACCGCGGCGGTGCTCGCCAGTTCCGCCGTGATGGCGGAGACCATCGCCCCGTGCATCAACCTGATCCTGATGGGTTTTGTCGCAAACATCTCCATTGGTGGCCTGTTCCTGGCCGGCGTGGTCCCGGCCGCGGTGATGACGCTCGGCCTGATCGTCCTCGCCGTGGCCCGCGGCAGCCGCATCGATCCCGCCCTGGCCTTTCCGGTGCGCAAGTCCAGGCGCAAGCTGGCCGGCGGCGCGCTGGCCACCCTGCTGATGATCGCGATGATCGGCAAGGGCGTGACATCGGGCATGGCTACTTCGACCGAGGTGTCCGCCTTTGCGGTGGTCTACGCGTTGCTGGTGGGGGTGCTGGTGTTCCGCGAGCTCGATGTGCGCGCCGTGGTGCGCCTGTTCGCGCGGGCCGCGGCCATGACCGGCAGCATCCTGTTCGTGATCGCGACGGCATCGAGCCTGGCATTCGCGCTGTCGATCCAGCAACTTCCCGGCCTGCTCCAGCACGCCATGACCGGGCTGGCGGTGCAATACGGCAGTACCGCCTTCCTGCTGGTGTCGGTGCTGCTGACGATCGTGTTTGGCACCATCCTGGAGGGCGCGCCGGCGCTCATCCTTTTTGGTCCGCTGCTGGCGCCCATTGCCGGGCAGGCCGGCGTGCATCCGCTACACTTCGGCACTGTGATGGTGATCGCCATGGGGTTCGGCCTGTTCATGCCGCCACTGGGCCTGGGGCTGTTCGCCACCTGCGCGATGACCGGCACGCGCATGGAGCAGGTCGCCGGGCCGATGCTGAAGTACCTGGCGCTGCTGTTGCTGATTTTGCTGCTGTTGGTCCTGATGCCATCGCTCACGCTATGGCTACCCCGCCTGATGAAGCTGGCATGAGAACCCGATAATGGCAACCATACAAGACGTCGCCAGACTGGCAAACGTGTCCGTGAGCTCCGTTTCCAACGTGCTCAACGGACGCACCGAACGGCTCAATCCCGCCACCTTCGAGCGGGTGCAGGAGGCGATCCGCACGCTCGGCTTCCGCCCCAGCCAGGTTGCGCGCCAGCTCAAGACCGGGCAGACGCCCATGCTGGGCCTGCTGGTGCCTTCCACCGCCAATCCGATGTACGGCCAGCTCGCGCTGAAGATCGAGGCCGAAGCGCAGCGCCAGACCGGCTATCGCGTGCTGCTGGGCAACACCAACCGCGACCGGGAGCAGGAGTCGCGCATGCTCGACGACCTGCTCTCGTTTGGCGTGCACGGCGTGATCATCGTCTCGTCGCTGACCGACGAGCAGCATTTCGAGCCGGCGACCCGCCAGGGGCTGGCGATGGTGAGCTACGACGGCGGCGCCGATCCCAACATGCCTGCGCGCATCGACCATATCGCGCCCGACAACTTCCAGGCAGGCCACCTGGCCGCCTCGCACCTGATCGCCCTTGGCCACCGGCACATCGCATTCGTCATGCCCGCCGGGCGCACCGTCAGCCGCGCGAGCAAGATTGCCGGCTTCGAGGCCGCGGCAACAGAGGCCGGGATCGCGGAAACGGCAGAGGTGATAGAGTGCCCGCCCGCCGCGCACTATGGCGATGCCGAACTGGCCGAACTGGGCCAGGTCCTGGCCGCGCGGCTGGCGCGCACCACGGCGCGCCCGACCGGGCTGATCGCGGTCAACGACATGATGGCGATCGGGCTGATGTCGGGCTTGCACCAGGCCGGTTTGTCGGTGCCGGCCGACGTTTCAGTGATTGGCATGGACGATATCGGCATGTGCTCGTACACCAATCCCGCGCTCACATCGGTGGCCATGCCTTTTGGCGACATGGCGGAGGCCATGGTGCGCCGGGTCATGCTGCGGCTGGCGCAACCCGGCCTGGCGCCGATTCGCCTGTGTTTCCCCAGCGGCCTGGTGGTGCGCCAGTCCACCGCGCCGCCGCCTGCCGTCAACCGCGTGGCCGGCGCGCCGACCCGAAGGCGAGGCTGACCCGTGCATTGCAGCCCGTGGCGGCCGGGGGGGAGCCCGCCGCCAGGGGCTGGTGGTGACGCGCACGGCGTGCGCGTGATGGTGTTGGAATGATCTGTATCGTGGAGGAGCGAGAGATGGTGCCCGACAAACCGGAACGCCGGCTGGCAGGACCGGCCAGAACCTATATCGAGGCGGGATACGCCATTGAAGTGGATATCCTGCAAGTGGAGGACGGAAGCTGGGGATCGCTCGTCCGCCTGTCAAAGCTGGCCGACGGCCTGGTGCCCGCCGCGCACTTCATGCTCAACCGCACATTCGAGGACCGCGCCATGGCGTTTTCCTACACACTGGCGCTGACGCGCGCATGCGTAACGCAGTTCGCACCGGCCGCGGCGACCACGATCGCCGAGTTGCTCAGGTCCGGCAACGGCGGGGGGGCCGACACGGCTGACGAATAGGGAGCAGGCCGCGGCGAGAGGCTATTCAGGACGATTTCGACGAGGCGCAAAGCAGATGAGACGACCGGAATGACATAGCGCCGGCCCTGGCCGGCGCCTGGCGTCCGGATGACGATCGCGACGGCACGCGCGGCCATTACCTGGCTGAGCGGCACGTTGCGGCAAGTGCGGAAGGGGGGCCCACCAGGCAATCAGGGGGGCAGCATGGAAAACACCGCGGTGTTCGCAAGGCAGGAACTGGACACTTATTTTGCTTCGTATGTCGGCATGGAGGGCGGGAATCCGCGGGGTTCGGTCTGGTTCTGCGACAGGAGTCCGAATCCCTGGTCCGAGCACCTGAAAGCGCCGCTCGAGCCCCGCATGGCGCCGTTGTCGTGGGACCGCGCGTTTCGTGAAGCGCATCGGGGCAGCATGGGCAAATGGCTTAGTCACCAGCGCATTGCCCGCATCATGGCCGCCGCCCGCGCCGAGGTGCTGGGCCTTCGCGATGCCGATGCCGACTGGAAGTCGTATTACGAGCACTGCCTGTATTCGTCCTGCGGCGCCGAGTTCAAGCTCAACCTGTTTCCCGTGCCCGTGCAGCTCGATGGCCTGACCCCCTGGTCCAGGGTGTTCCGCGGCCAGCCCGAACTGGTGCCCAAGGAGCGTTACCTGGACCTGTGCCGGTACGGCGGACGCTTCCGCTTCCTGGCCGAGATGTGCGCGCGCTGGCGGCCAAAGGTGGTGGTGTGCCTGGGCCATCGGCACACCGAGGATTTTGTCAGTGCATTCGCGCTGGACGGCGCGGCGGTGCAAGAGCGGCAGTTGCAGCCCGCCGACCTGGTGAAATCCCTGCGCGTGTTCACGCGCGACGACAGCACCTGGATTATCTGCCCGGCACTGGCCGGCCCCTCCGGCCTGACCTCCGACGTGCTCCTCAGTGCTTTTGGCAAAGTGCTTGCCGCCATGCTCGATCCGGCCGACTTCGCTCCGGCGAGCGAGGCGCGCCAGGCAGCGGATGTTCGCCCGTGGCCGCAGCCCGAGGCGCACCTGGGCCCGCCTGGCTGACAACGCCTGTCAGCCGATGCTCAGGCGCCATCGCGCGGGCAGTGATTTCCGGCGCTCGAAATGCGGCATGCCCGCGGGGACCCATGCCACGCATACCGCATCCTACAATCCATGGGTGTCGCTTTCGTGGACCTGGAGCTGAGATGAATCAGGAGCTTTCCCATGCGGGCTCCGCGGTAGCCGCGCCTGCCGCCGGGCCGTGGAGTCCCTTGCGCAACAAGGTGTTCCGGGCCATCTGGCTGGCCACGCTGGCGTCCAATATCGGTACCTGGATGCATGATGTCGGCGCCGGCTGGATGATGACGTCGGTCAGCCAGTCGCCACTGATGGTGGCGCTCGTGCAGGCGGCCACGACGCTGCCGATGTTCCTGTTCGCCCTGCCGTCCGGCGTGCTGGCCGATATCGTGGACCGGCGCAAGTACCTGCTGTTCGCGCAAGCCTGGATGCTGGTGGTGGCGGCGGCGCTTGGCCTGCTGGCGCTGGCCGGGCTGGTAACGCCCGCGGTGTTGCTGGCCGCCACTTTCCTGTTGGGCATTGGCGCGGCGATGAGCGCGCCGCCGTTCCAGGCCATTGTGCCGGACCTGGTGCCCAAGCCGGCGCTGCAGTCGGCGGTGGCGCTCAACTCGCTGGGGGTGAACATCAGCAGGGCGATCGGGCCCGCGCTGGGCGGCGTCGTGCTGACGCTGTTCGGGCCGCCGGCGGTATTCCTGATCAACGCGGTGTCGGTGCTGGGGGTGCTGTGGGTGATCTACCGGTGGCAACCGGCGCCGCTCACGCGGCGCTTGCCGCCCGAGCATTTCCTCCCGGCCGTGCGGGCGGGCCTGCGCTACGTGCAGGCGGCGCCGGTGCTGCAGGTGGTGCTGGTCCGCGCGGTGGCCTTCTTTGTGTTCGGCAGTGCCGGCTGGGCGCTGTTGCCGCTGGTGGCGCGCAAAGGGCTGGCGGTGGGGCCGGGCGGCTACGGGCTGCTGCTGGCTTGCGTGGGGGCGGGGGCGATCGGCGGCGCCCTGGTGCTGCCGCGCCTGCGCCAACTGCTCTCGCCCGATCGGCTGGTGCTTGGCGCCAGCGTGATTTTCGCGCTGGTCTTGTTCGCCATGTCGGTCTTCAGGAGCTTCGCCTTGATCGCCGCCGTGCTGCTGTTCGCGGGCCTGGCCTGGATCGTCGTGCTGTCCGTGCTCAATGGCGGCGCGCAGCGCAGTTCGGCGGGCTGGGTGAAGGCACGGGCGCTGGCGGTCTACCTGGTGGTGTTCTTCGGCGCCATGGCGGCCGGCAGCGCGGTGTGGGGGCAGGTAGCCTCGCTCAAGGGGACGGACCTGGCGCTGCAGGTGGCCGGCTCGGGCATGCTGCTGGCCGCCGTGGCGGCCTTGCGCTGGCGTCTGGCCGATTCGCCGGACCTGGATCTCACGCCGTCGCCGCACGATGCCAGCGTGCCGCTTTCCGAAGAGACCGCCGACGATTGCGGGCCGGTGATGATCACCGTCGAGTACCGCACCGACCCGGCGGATGCCGCCGCGTTTCGCGCCGCTGCCCGCGAAATGCGGCGCGTGCGCCGGCGCGGCGGGGCGCTGTCGTGGGGCCTGTTCGAGGACATGGAAGCGCCCGGCCGCTACGTGGAAACGTTTGTGATCGAGTCGTGGCTGGAGCACCTGCGCCAGCACGAGCGCTTCAGCGCCAACGACAAGGCGATCCAGGCCCGCGTCCATGCCTTGCATCGCGGCCCGGCGCCGCCGCGGGTGCGGCACCTGGTTTCGCCGCCGTAACGGCTGCGTGCCGGCTCACGCAAGGCTAGGCACTCCCCGGCGTTGCGCCGGTTTCGATGGCGACTTCCCACCAGGCCGGCAACAGGGCGCGCACCTCCGGCCGCGCGAAGCGGTCGTCGATCAGGTGCACCACGCCGCGGTCCGCCTCGGTGCGGATCACGCGCCCGGCCGCCTGCACGACTTTTTGCAAGCCGGGATAGAGGTAGCCGTACTCGTAGCCGCAGCCGAATGCCGACTGCATCCTGCGCATGGTCAGTTCATTGACCGGGTTGACCTGCGGCAAGCCRAGCGTGGCGATAAAGGCGCCGATGAGCCGGTCCCCCGGCAGGTCGATGCCCTCCGCGAAGGAGCCGCCAAGCACCGCGAAACCGATGGCGCAGGTTCCGGGCGCAAAGGCCGCCAGGAACTCGGCCTGCTCGGCCTCGGTCATGGCGCGCGACTGCCGGCGCACGGCAATATCCGGGCAGCGCTGCTCAAAGGCGTCCGCCACTTGCCGCAGGTAATCGTGGCTGCTGAAGAATGCGAGGTAGTTGCCCGGACGCGCCCTGTACTGCGCGCCCAGCAGGTCCACGATGGGGCGCACGGAGCGCTCGCGGTCGCGGTAGCGCGTGGAAATATTGCCGGCGATACGCACCGCCAGCTGGTCGGCGCGGAAGGGCGACTGCACTTCCAGCCAGACCGTGTTGCGTGGCAGGCCCAGCGTGTCGCTGACAAAGCGCGCGGGGGTCAGCGTGGCGGAGAACAGCGTGGTGGCATGGGCCGCCGCGAACCGGGGCGCCAGGAAGGCCGCGGGGATGAGGTTGCGCACGGCAAGGCGGCCCTTGCCTGTCTTGCTCCGGGCGGGGCGCGTCGCGGATTCGGCGGCGCCAGCCTCCTTGCTGATATCGAAGACCGAATGCGCGTCGAGCGACTCGGCCAGGCGGCAGAAGTGCAGGGCATCGAAATAGAAGCGCTGCAGCGCCGGGCCCACGCTTTCCGGCGCTTCGGTGAGCTGGTCCAGGATGGCCGATGCCGTGCGCTCCAGCGCCGCGATAAACGGGCCGGGAATTTCCGGGTGCGCGGCATAGGCGCTCTCCTGCGCCTTCRCCAGCAGGTTCCACTGGCCGGAGAGCCGGCGCAGCGCGCTGGCGAGCGGCCTTGGCGCGCCGCGCCGCAGTTCGGGCAGCACCGCGGGATCCAGCTCCGCCGAGTACATCTTGCGCGCCCGCTCCAGCAGGTTGTGCGCCTCGTCGACCAGCACGCCGACGCGCCAGTCGTTGGCGGTGGTCATGCCATGCAGCATGGCGGCGCGGTCGAAGTAGTAGTTGTAGTCGCCGATCACGAGATCCGCCCAGCGCGCCATTTCCTGGCCCAGGTAGTACGGGCAGATATCGTGGCTGAGCGCGATCTGCCGCAAGGCTGCGCGATCGAGCAGGGCCTGCCCGGCGGCGTCCTGCCGTGCTGCCGGCAGGCGGTCGTAGAACCCGCGCGCGAGCGGGCACGATTCGCCGTGGCAGGCGCGGTCCGGCTGCTCGCAGGCCTTGTCGCGCGCGGTCAGCTCCAGCACCCGCAGGCGCAGGCCGGCGTTACCGTCGCGCAGTCCCCGCGCGGCGTCCAGCGCCATCTGGCGGCCGGTGGTCTTGGCGGTCAGGTAGAACACCTTGTCGATCTGCCCCTGGGGTACCGCCTTGAGCATGGAGAACAAGGTGCCTGCTGTCTTGCCGGTGCCGGTAGGGGCCTGCGCCAGCAGGCAGCGGCCCGAGCGTGCGGCGCGATAGACGGCTTCGGCCAGGTCACGCTGCCCGCGCCGGAACGAGGCATGGGGAAAGGCCATGCCTTGCAGCGCCTGGTCGCGCGCCGCGCGATGCGCGCTCTCCTGCAAGGCCCAGTTGACGAAGCGCTCGCACTTCTCTTCGAAGAAAGCCAGGAGTTGCCCGGCCCCGAAGTGCTCGCTGAAGCCCGACTCCTGCCGGCTCGCCACGTCGAAATAGACCACGCCCACCTGCATGCCGGCGAGTCCGAGCTTTTCGCATAGCAGCCAGGCATAGATCTTCGCCTGGGCCAGGTGCAATTGCCGATGGTTCTCGGGCAGCGCGGTCCAATCGCCGCGCACCGTCTTGATTTCTTCCAGCAGGTTCCGGTCGGGATCGTAGCCATCGGCGCGCCCGCGCACCCGCAGGTTCCTGAACTCGCCCTGCAGGCTGATCTCGGACTGGTACGCGGCGCCGCGCCGCGACTGCACCAGGGCATGGGCGGCCATGCCGTCGGCGGCGGTAGGCGAAGGCGTGAAGCGCACGTCGAGATCGCCTTGCTTGGCGGTGAATTCACACAAGGCACGCACGGCGACGGTGTACGTCATCGGCCTCGCTCCTGTGTCGGAGGCGCGGCGGGCGGGCTCGGCAAGGAGGCAACTCCCGGTGTAGGGGATGACGCACTTGGTAGGGGAAATCACGGGATGAACATGCTGCTGCGGCGAACTGTATGAATATACAGTACCGGGGTGGGGCCGGCCGGCATCTCGCCTAATCTGGCTGCGCTGCCCAAACCGTGTCACAATTTTGCATCCCGCGCATCCCGGCCACGCCGCCGCTCATTGCAGCAGGGCGGCACCGGCAAGCTTGCGCCGCCAGGGCATCCGCCCTGCAAAGCTTCACGAATCCGCCATGACAGAGCCCAGCAGCCTGAATGCTCCCTCCTCGTCAGCTTCGCCCACCCCGCAAGTCGAGGAGTCGAGCGAGACGAGCTACCGCGCGCTGGTGGACGCCATCCAGGACTACGCCATCTTCACCCTGACCGGGACCGGCCATATTTCGAGCTGGAGCCCGGGCGCGCAGCGGATGAAGGGTTATGCGGCGGCGGAAGTCATTGGCAAGCATTTCTCGGTGTTCTACACGCCCCAGGCCGTTGCCAGCGGCTGGCCGGACTACGAGTTGCGGTGCGCCCGGGCGGAAGGGCGCTTCGAAGACGAGGGCTGGCGGGTGCGCAAGGACGGCACGCTGTTCTGGGCCAACGTGACGATCACACCGATCTACGATGAGAGCCAGGCCGTCAGCGGCTTTGCCAAGGTGGTCCGGGACATGAGCGAAAGACGGCGGCTGGAAGAAATCGAAGCGTCGAGCCGCCGCATGATTGAGTTCCTCGCGACGCTGTCGCATGAACTGCGCAACCCGCTGGCACCGGTACGCAATGCCATCAACCTGATGCGGCTGGACACCAGCCTCAGTCCCCATGCCGCGCGCTGCCGGGACATGATCGACCGGCAGATCAGCCATCTGACGCGGCTCGTCGACGACTTGCTGGATGTGGGACGCATTGCCTCGGGCAAAGTGGGACTGCGGCTGAGCAATGTCGACCTGCGCGACGTGGTGGCGCGTGGCATCGAATCCGCCCGGCCCGTGCTGGACTTGCGCGGGCAGCACGTCGACGTCAGCCTGCCTGATGAGCCCGTGGCGTTCCGGGCCGATCTCACCCGGCTTGTGCAGGTCCTGCAGAACCTGCTGCACAACGCCGCGAAGTTCTCGCCGGCGGGCAGCCGCATCGCCATCAGTGGCGAGGTGACCGGCCGCCTGCTTGAACTGCGGGTATCCGACCAGGGTTGCGGCATCCAGCAGGACGCGCTGGAAGATATCTTCAGCCTGTTCGTGCAACACAGCCCCATCAGCGAAGTCCAGAATGCCGGGCTTGGCATTGGCCTGTCGCTGTGCCGCTCGCTGGTGGAATTGCATGGCGGAACCATCCGGGCCTCCAGCGCGGGGCTGGGCAAGGGCAGCACATTTACCATCCAGATGCCCTGTATCAAGCATCAGCCCGCGGACACCACTGCCGATACGTCCCCGCGGACCGGCGCATTGCGCGTGCTGGTGGTGGATGACAACCGGGATTCGGCCGACAGTCTCGCCATGTTGCTGCAGATGCTGGGCCATGAAGTGTCGGTCGCCTACGAGGGGGAAATGGCCCACGCGATCGCTACCGGTTTTTCGCCGCACCTCGCGCTGATCGACATCGCCATGCCCGTCATGGACGGCTTCGAATTGCTGAAGATGCTGCGGGCCCAGCCGGAACTGCGCGGCACGGTCTTCGTCGCGATGACCGGGTTCGGGCAACCGGCCGACCATGAGGATACGCATGTCGCCGGCTTCCACGCCCATATGGTGAAGCCGATCGAGATGAGCCACCTGGAGATGCTGCTGGCAACGGTGGGGCGGCAGATCGCCCGCGGCGAGTAGCGCTTGCCTGCCGGCACTGGTCGTTCCTTCCCGCTCGTTGAAAACGCCGCAATGTCCGGCGCCGGGCGCAGCCCGTCCCGGCCGTGCCTGTGCCGTTGCGCGCCGGCAGACTTCAGCGCCGGCAGGACGCGCATCGTAGAATTGCGTCATGTACCGCACAACCCGCTCCGGCGCCTGGCAGGCGCCGGGACGCTGCGACGCGCAGCGCAAGGATGACTGACATGAGTGACATGACGAACAAGTTCCTGAATATCTATTCCCACGGTTTCGCCCGCGTGGCGGTGGGCGTGCCTGTCTGCCGCGTGGCCGATCCCGCCTTCAACGCAGCCGGGACGATTGCGCTGGCCAGGGAAGCCGCCAGCCAGGGCGCGGCGCTGGTGGCCTTCCCGGAACTCGGCTTGTCCGCCTATACCTGCGACGACCTGTTTCACCAGCGGGCCTTGCTCGATGCGTGCGAGGCTGCCCTGGCAGAGATCGTGGCTGCCTCCAGGACCATTGCCACCACGCTGGTGGTCGGGCTGCCCCTGCGGGTCGAGCATCAGTTGTTCAACTGCGCGGCGGTGGTCGCCGGCGGGCAGGTGCTCGGTGTCGTCCCGAAGTCCTACCTGCCGAATTACTGGGAGTTCTACGAGGCACGGCAATTCAGCGCGGCGGACAGCGCGGCGGTGAGCGAAGTGCTGCTGGATGGAAACAAGGTGCCGTTTGGCGCCGGCCTGCTGTTCGAAGCGCGGGACATTCCGTTTTTCCGCTTCCACGTGGAGATCTGCGAAGACGTCTGGGTGCCGATTCCCCCGTCGTCGTTCGCGGCGCTGGCGGGCGCCACCGTGCTGGTGAACCTGTCGGCATCCAATATCGTGGTCGGCAAGTCCGGCTACCGGCATCAACTGGTCAGCCAGCAATCGGCGCGTTGTCTCGCGGCCTATGTCTACAGTTCGGCCGGCAAGGGCGAGTCGTCCACCGACCTGGCGTGGGACGGGCAGGCGCTGATCTACGAGAACGGCGAACTGCTGGCCGAGTCCGAACGCTTCGCGGACAGCTCGCACCTGACCTTTGCCGACGTCGACCTGGAGCGCCTGTCGCGCGAGCGGATGCACCAGACCACCTTCGGCCACTCGGTGCGGCGCCATGGCGCGGAGGTCGCGAAGTTCAGGGTGATTCCGTTTGCCGTCGATACGGTGCTGGACAAGTCCTTGCCGCTGCGCCGGACGGTGGAGCGGTTCCCCTACGTGCCATCCGACGCCCGGCGCCGGGACGAGCGATGCAGCGAGGTCTACAACATCCAGGTGCAGGCGCTGGTCCAGCGCTTGTCGGCCAGCGGCATCTCCAAGGTGGTGATCGGTGTCTCCGGCGGGCTGGACTCAACGCATGCGCTGCTCGTGTGCGCGAAGGCCATGGACCGGTTGAAGCTGCCTCGCACCAATATCCTCGGCATCACCATGCCCGGCTTCGCCACCAGCGACCGCACGCTGCTCCAGGCGCGCAAGCTGATGGAGGTGGTGGGCTGCGTGTCGAAGGAGATCGATATCCGGCCGAGCTGCACCGAAATGCTCAAGGATCTCGGGCACCCGTATGCGTCCGGCAAGCCCGTGTACGACGTGACGTTCGAGAACGTGCAGGCGGGCGAGCGTACTAACCACCTGTTCCGCTTTGCCAATTCCAGCCACGCTATCGTGATCGGCACGGGCGACCTCAGCGAGCTTGCGCTTGGCTGGTGTACTTATGGCGTTGGCGACCATATGTCGCATTACAACGTGAACGGCAGCGTGCCGAAGACGCTGATCTCGCATCTGGTCCGCTGGGTAGCGGAGACGGGACAGATTGGCGACGCGGGGTCTGACGTATTGCTCGATGTGCTTGGGACGGAGATCAGTCCCGAACTGGTGCCGGGCGACTCGGCCGATGCGCCACAGCAGAAGACCGAGAATTTCATCGGTCCGTATGAGCTGCAGGATTTCAATCTGTACTACACGTTGCGGTTTGGATTTACGCCGACCAAGATTGCGTTTCTTGCCATGAGCGCCTGGGGCGATCGCGATAAGGGAAGCTGGCCCGAGGGGCTGCATGTGGCGCGTAATGAGTACAAGGTGGCGGATATCAAGCGGAACCTCGGGATCTTTCTTGACCGGTTTTTCCGGACGAGCCAGTTCAAGCGGTCTTGCGTGCCGAATGGGCCGAAGGTGGGGTCGGGTGGGTCGCTGTCGCCGCGGGGGGACTGGCGGGCGCCTAGTGATTCGGAGTCTGTTGTGTGGATGAAGGACCTTGAGAGGATTCCGGATGGGGTTTGAGGCAGGAGGTAACCGCAACGGCTTGAACTTCAAAATCAAAATCCTAAAGCCAAAGGCGGTTTCACCACCCTTGTGGGCGGTGCGCCCCATTCTTCTCTCGCAGCTGCGAAAGTAGCCAGGGAAGGCGATCGGGACGAGGCGAAAGACGCCTCGTCACCGATCCAGAAAGAGCGGCGGGGACCCAAACTCGCCGCGCCCTGAGTACGACCTGAAAAACTCGGTTCTGAGTCCCAGGCGTCCTATCGGCAATGTCGCGAGTCAGGTCTCGCAGGCATCCAGTCGCTTACATCGGCGCAATCCCGTCCTGTTCCTGCCTGAAGGGGCTGTTCCACCCCTTTAACCAATGTCACGTGCCGTGCGCAAGCAGCGCCCGACGAGCCTGACATGGCAGGGTCATGTCAGCATTTGTCAGTTTTTCGGTGATTCATTTGGATAGGATCGGTGCTGATATAGGCACTCGGTTCCTATCCGCCTGCGTCAGCCAGCTCATTGCCTCCACCGCGATAGCAACCCCGATGGCCTGCAATTCCAGTGGCCCGGGCATGCCTTCCGACAAGACCGTCAACGGGATCAAGGCCACGTTGGCGCCGATGAGATAGACGGCGCCTGTCTGTCACGGAAGCCATGGCTCCAGAAGTCGTCCACGCCCAATCCAGTGATTCACTTGATTGCTTCATTGGGCGGTTTCCTGAGTGCTTATCACTGAAATTAATTCATTTTCTTGACATTGACGGGAGGGTTTGTGTTGAAACGAGTTGCACTCATCTTTGGCATTTCGATGCTGGCCGGCTGTGGTGGTGGTGGTGGTGGTGACGCCCCTGGCGAGGCAAGTCCGGGACTGACCGCTTCGCAAGCCTGCACCGGAAACATGGCCACCCGCTTGAAGTTCTCGTCTTCGGCCGTGCCGCTGACATCTACGGTGAAAGTGGATGTGCTACAGGAATCGGACACTACAGATGTCGCTTCCGGAGCGGGTCTTCTTGCCTGTGTGCAAGAAGACGGGTTCTGCGCCGGGGATATCCCGGTAAGCCAGGTTTCTCGCGGTTACTACACGCTGATTGCGAGTGACGAAAGCGGTAGGTTCCTGGGGGCCACTGCATTCAGGATCGAGCCCGACAGTCACTGTGCGATCAGCACGAACCCGATCATCAGCACGGAAACCACCGGGTTCTACGTGGGGCGAAAACTGAACCAGCTCAGCCCGCTTGACGAAGAAGAGATCCGCGGCAAGCTAACTGCGCTGACCAAGTCCGAGGGCAGTATCTATGATTTCTACCTTGGCCTCGGCCAGTATTTCGTAGGCAAGGGATCGGCCATTTCCGATGTTCGGAAACATGAAGGAGTCTTTTCTGAATTGCTGCAGGCAATCGATTCCGGAAATTCTCCTTACATGAAATCCCCGGCTGCCAGTGTCTCCACAGGCAACCAGCGCGCACTGGCATCGGCCGAGACGGATTCCACCACGTGGCCGTCAATTGCCGCGTTTGGGGTCAAGAACGGGGGCGAGATAGCTCTTAGCCTGGCGGAGGGAAAATACGCCAAGGCGGCAGTCGCTGGCATGACCAGCCTCTTCGAGGCGTTCGATCTGTTCAACAAGCCTGAAGACCCGATTGCGCAGCTGGGTCCGGAAATCATCTCGCGGCTGGATCAGATCAATAGCAAGCTGGATAATATCTCCGCGACGTTGCAGGATCTGACTTCCTACATAAAGAAGTTCGAGGCGATCTACCTCAAGAATATCGCACAGCAAAGTGCCAGTCAGATATTCGATAATAGTYCAAAAATCAATTCGTCCTATAACTCGCTTGTCTATGTGACGTCTTTCGACTGCGCACATGGAAATAAGCCGTTCCCCAGTCAATACTTCATAATTGAATATGTGAGGCGATTTGGGGCTTCATTTCCGTCTGATTGCGCCAAGACAGGTTTGAACAAGGCGCTGGCAAATCTCGATGGCATATTTACCAATTCTGTCGAGATCTCAGGTGATGATGTGGCGATCAAGGGGCTGCCAAATGATCGGCTGAGTATTTTCTATAGTTCGATGCGGCAGGCGACTTTGAAATATCCGGATCCGCGCAATCTTTATAATGGTTCTCCTGATCCGAGTTTCAATCAGCCCGTCATGGCGCARCAATATAATATCTATAATTCCCTGGTGGCGAAATACTCCGCTGGAATATGGGATTCGCTGGACAAGGCTTATCTGGTGGAAACGTCGGCGGCCTACCTGAATAGTCTGCCCAAGTGGCCGAACGAGCGGCGCAAGGACATGAATTATCCGTTGTCCGAGATGTTGGGCAACTCCTTGAATCCGACCTACGGCGAGCAGAGGGATAAGATTGGCACTTGCATAGGCTTTGACGGAAAGCCCGTCGAGCAGCCCGTCGACCCCGAAGGAAAAACAATGCACGAGCCGCTTTGCGATTTGAATATGATTTACTCCTATCGCAACGGGCTGATCAAGAAAAAGGTGGAAGAATATACGCTCGATTTTTTCAATGATGTTGATCTCCCTCCTGCGTTGCCCGGTGGCGATTGGTCGCGCTATTGCCATTTCCCGATGGATCAGGTCGGCGATCGCCGTGCGGAGAAGCCGCTGGTGCTGGGTTACAGCAGCTACGCTATCGATATTATGTGTCCTCTCACGCCGTACTCCGTTGCGCCGTCGGTTTGGGGGCCTTCCGGCTGGGATTCGTCAGGTTTCCCTGCGTGCGAGGATATTATCTCGGGGAAGATTTCCAATATTTCTCAGCTCTACCCAAGGGACGGTAATATTCAGTACTGCCGTTTCAACAACCCTGTACATCCCGATGCTAATGACAAGAGCCGGCGCTGGGCGAGATTCATGACGATCGAGTTCATGAACTGCCGAAAGGATCCCGGGGTGGCGATCAACTATTATTCGACAACCAGGGATGGTTCTGGTGCCGATTGCGTGCGCAAGTAATCACTGAAGCCGGGCGCGGTGCCGCTGGCATCGTGCTCGCCATCGCTTGATCAACTGCATAGGGCGCCTGCACGCAGGCATGTGCGCCAGGCGCCGCGCGAGAGGGGGCTAGTGCCTGACGATCCGCCTGTCGAACCAGTCATCCAGCATGGGCTTCTCATAGCGCAGCGGGTCGCTGCTCGAGTACGTATTTACCGACATCATGAAGTTCATGTCGGCCAGCCGTTCCTCGCCGCTTGCCAGTATGCGGTCGTCATGGCTCAGGGTGTAGCGCAGCGTCATCCGCGGCCAGGTGATATCCCGCACCACGCGGATTTCCTGCCCGTTGAAGCGAAACGGTTCGAAGCGCCCGGCCAGGTCGATGTCCAGCACTTCGATCTTGAGCGAGTCGCCCGGGGCGAGCTTGCGCTCGGCCAGCCGGGTCAGATGCCGCGTGATATCGCTTTCCACCGCGGCGAGATCCTTCTCGCTTGCATACGGGTGGGAGTAGGCGGCGTCGGTGTAGCTCTGCGGATCAATGAAGCTGACAGAGAGACTGCCGCCCGGAGGCGTCGCCAGGGCGCCGGCGCCGGACAATGCGGCCAAAGCGGCGGCGGCGAAACAAAGGGACCTGGACATTGCGACCTCCCGCTTTCCTCACGGCTTGATCAGTTCGACCGCGCGCGGGGAGGGCTTGTTCCGGGGCGCGGCGGCTCCGCTCAGGGCGCCAGCACCGCGCTGCTCGCCATCGTCGCCGGTACGGTCTGCCGCATCGTTTCCACGAAGCGGCGCAGCTTGGCGGGATAGAAGCTCGCGTAGGGATAGACCAGTTGCATGGGCAGCGAGGAAGCTTGCCACTGCGGTACCAGGTGGAGCAGGCGTCCCTGCGCGATGTCGTCCGCCATCAGCCACGCCGACGCCACGCAAACCCCCAGCCCCATGACCGCGGCGCTGCGCAGCGCATACAGGCTGTCGGTGCCGACGCGCGGGTGGAAGGCCAACCGCTGGGTCTCGCCCGTGGCCGCATGGGTGAGCGACACCTCGTTGCGGTAGAAGGTGCGCAGCGACAGCCAGGGCAAGCCGGCAAGCTCATTCGGATGCGAGGGCATCACCCTGGCTTCCAGTACCGATGGCGCCGCCACGACGATGCGGGGCACTTCGGAAAGCCGGATCGCCACTACTGACGGGTCGCTGACCTCGCCCACGTGGATGGCGCAATCGATGCCTTCGGCGATGAAGTCCGGTGTCCGGTCGTGCAGCAGCCATTCGACCGTCACCCGCGGGTGGCGGCGCAGGAATGCCGCCAGCGGCCCCACCAGCTGCTGCTGGCCGAACGCGTGTGGCACCACCACCCGCAGCGTGCCCGCCGGTTCGTCGCCGGCGCCCCGCAAGTCCGCCTCGAACGCTTCCCAGCCCGCCACCAGTTCCTTGGCGCGCCCGAAGCAGCGTTCGCCGTCCTCGGTGAGTTTCATCGCATGCGTGGAGCGTTGCAGCAGGCGCAGGCCCAGCGAGCGCTCCAGGTTCTGCAGGCGGCGGCTCACCGTGGGCTGGGTGGTGCCCATCTGCGCGGCGGCCGCCGACAGGCTGCCGGCTTCGACGATCCGCACAAAGGTCTGCATCAGTTCGATGCGGTCGGTCGAGGCGGGCGCTGGCGTGGCGGGCGAGGGCGGTTTCAAGTTGGTCATACGTCGGACGCATAGCAATTGTGCAGAGTGTAGTACTACCGCGCTGAACCAGGGGCCGGCAAACTCCAGTCTCGTTTTCGATCCGAGGGTTTCCGCTATGTCATCCATTCGCGTTACAGATGCAAATGTCGCCACACACCCGGCCAGGGCTCCGGCGGTCCTGGCGGCCGAGACGGGTGCCGCCACCGGCTTGCCCGCCCGGTTGGTCCTGCTGCTTGCCGCCGGCGCCGGCCTGGCCGTGGCATCGCTCTATTACAGCCAGCCCATGCTGGGCGTGCTGGGTCCGGATATCGGTGCGTCCGACTGGGCGGTGGGGCTGGTCCCCACGCTCACGCAACTGGGCTATGCCCTGGGCATCCTGCTGCTGGCGCCGCTGGGCGACCGCTATGACCGCCGGCGCATCGTCCTGGCCAAGGCCGCCGTGCTCAGCGCCGCGCTGCTGGCCAGCGGCGCCGCCACAGGCATCGGACTGCTGCTGGCCACCAGCCTGGCGATCGGGCTGGCCGCCACGATGGCGCAGGACATCGTGCCGGCGGCCGCCACGCTGGCGCCGGAGTCGCACCGGGGCAAGGTCGTCGGCACGGTGATGACGGGGCTGCTGCTCGGCATCCTGCTCTCGCGCGTGCTCAGTGGTTTCGTGGCGGAGCACTTCGGCTGGCGGATCATGTTCGTGATCGCGGCGGCCAGCATCGCGCTGATCGGCGCGGTGGCATGGCGCGCACTGCCGCGCTTCAAGCCCACCACGCATCTCGCGTACAGCGCGCTGCTGGGCTCGCTGGCCAGCCTGTGGCGCAAGCATGGCGCGCTGCGCCGGGCGACCCTGGCGCAGGGGCTGCTGTCAATCGGTTTCAGCGCGTTCTGGTCGACGCTGGCCGTCATGCTGCATGGCGCGCCGTTTCATCTGGGCAGCGCGGCTGCTGGCGCGTTCGGCCTGGCCGGCGCAGCCGGCGCGCTCGCCGCACCGCTGGCCGGCCGCCTGGCCGACCGCAAGGGCCCCGAGCTGGTCACGCGCCTGGGCGCCGCGCTGGCCGCGGTTTCGTTCGCGGGGATGCTGTTCTCGCCGTTGCTGGCGCCGCACGCACGGCTGTGGCTGATCGCGGCCAGCGCGCTGGGCTTCGACCTCGGCGTGCAGGTCGCGCTGGTCGCGCACCAGACCATCGTCTATGGCATCGAGCCCGGCGCGCGCAGCCGGTTGAATGCGGTGCTGTTCGTCGGCATGTTCGTGGGCATGGCGGCCGGTGCCGCGCTGGGCAGCCTGATGCTGGCGCGGTGGGGATGGATGGCCGTCACGGCGTTGTCGACGGCGGCGGCCATCGGGGCGTTGCTTGTGCGGGCATGGCCGGGGGCGCGGCTGGCGAAATGACATGTCGGCATGACAAGCACCGCTTGCCGCATCCGGCGAAAGGCGCCTCGCCAGCTCGGGAAAGAGCATGGCGAGGCGAAGGTACGGCGCTTGGGGGCCACTCACGTACAGGGCTAAATCTGCACCTGGAATCGGGCGCCGAATGTCTGCCGCCGCACATTGGATGCGCGGCCTTCAGCCGGAGTGCTGTACTCCGGGACCCATGCGCTGCCCGCCAGCCTGGCCGGGCGCTTGTGCCTGCTCTGCCAGGGCGGATGCGTGTTGCGCCGAGGCCGAGCGGCGATGATCGATCAGCAGGACCGCAATCATGGCGATCACCCCCGGAATGGCGATTGCCATGAAATTCTGTTGCAGCGGCAGCGACATGCCCACCAGCGCACCGATCACGATCGGCGCCAGGATCGCCCCGCTGCGGCCGATGCCCGATGCCCAGCCAATACCGGTGGCGCGCGCCGCCATCGGATAGAACTGCCCGGCATAGGCATAGGTCACGATCTGCGTGCCGATGGTCGAGGCCCCGGCCAGCGCCACCAGCACGAACAGCAGCGGGGTGGGTACCGGGTAGCCCAGCAGCGTGATCGATACGGCGGCCAGCGCGTACATGCCGACCAGCACGTACTTGATATTGAAACGGTCGGCCAGCCAGCCGCCGCCGATGGCGCCGACCATGGCGCCGAAGTTAAGCACCAGCACGAAGGCCAGCGCCGAGCCCAGGCTGTAGCCGGCGCTGGCCATCATCTTGGCCAGCCATGAGCTGAGTGCGTAGACCATGAAGAGACACATGAAGAATGCCACCCAGAACATCACGGTGCTGAAGCCTCGTCCGTCCTGGAACAGCTTGCCGATGGGCGCATCGCCGGCCTTGTCGCCGGCGGGCAGGGCGAACTGGTCGCCGGCGTGCGGCCGGTAGCCTGGTTCCAGCCGGGAAACGATGGCCTTGAGCGTGTCGATCTGGCCCTTCCTGACCAKGAAGGGCATCGATTCCGGCAGGGATTTCAGGATGAACGGGATCAGCAGCGCCGGCAGGCCTGCGGCGATAAACACCGACTGCCAGCCGTAGCTCTCGATCAGGCCCTTGCCCAGCAGGGCGGCCAGCATGCCCCCTACGGAGTAGCCGCTGAACATCAGCGTGACCATGGTGCCGCGGATCTTGCGCGGCGAGTATTCGGTCATCTGCGCCACCACGTTCGGCATGACGCCGCCGATGCCCAGGCCCGCCAGGAAGCGCGTGACGCTGAACGTCACGGGATCGCTGGTGAAGCCCGCGGCGGCGGTGAAGACGCTGAACAGCAGGATGCAGATGGCGATGGCGCGGCGCCGTCCGATGCGGTCGGCGATGGTGCCCATGAAGATCGCGCCGAACATCATGCCGAATAGCGCGGAGCTGACCATGAAGCCGGCGCTGGTGGCGTCGACGCCCATGCTTTTCATGATGGAGGGGAGTGCGATGCCGACGACGGCGAGGTCGTAGCCGTCGAAGATGATGATGAGGGCGCACCAGAGGAGGATTTGGGCGTGGAAGCGGTTGAAGCGGGCTTCGTCGGCTAGTTTGTGGATGTCGATTTGGGGCATGGGGTGTCTCCTTTTGGTCCTTTTGGGATTTGGGTGTTTTGTTTTTTTTGTTTGATGGGGTTGCAATTGCAACTGCTTAACTTCAAAGGCTTAAAACCTTAAAGTCAAAGGCGGTTTCACCCCCCTGCGGGGGGCGACCTACTTTCTTGTCTTGCCAAGAAAGTAGGCAAAGAAGGCGCGCCGGATGGGGCGACCCCCTCCTC